>CAYLSY010000217.1:0-4717 GCA_964386275.1 uncultured Hyphomicrobiales bacterium | reverse complement strand
GTAAATATTAATTCTTTAATTTCTTTAATTAAGATTATGGTTGGATTAGGTTACGATTTGCATAAACTCGCTCTCGGAAGAAAACTATTCTTAGGCGGAGTGGAAATCCCAAGCGATTTGGGCTGTATAGCTCACAGCGACGGCGATGTTGTTCTGCATGCCTTATGCGATGCTTTACTTGGAGCGGCTGCGTTGGGCGACATCGGCGAGCATTTTCCCAATAATGACTTACGTTACAAAGATGCCTCCAGCTCGATGTTTGTTGAGGCAGTACTGAATTTACCCGAAATGAAGAAATATGAAATTGTCAATATTGACGTTACCATTGTTCTTGAAACACCTAAACTTAGCTCATATAAACACAGTATAAAAGAATCCATTGCTTCGATTTGCTCAATACATCCAAAAAAAGTTAATATTAAAGCAAAAACAAACGAGGGACTCGATTCGGTCGGCAGAAGCGAATCTGTCGCCGCATGGGTGGTTGTTCAACTTGGAGAATATGCCTGATTATGGCTTCCAGATTAATTATATTGCTGTTTTTTGGGGCTATCTTATTCCAGAATGCCTTCGGAGGTAATATTTACCCAAATTCATACACCTTGCTTGAAAAATACGAAGGCGGCGAGGTCTATGCAGGCGAAAACAAGTCCGGCAAACCAGTATCATTTCTAATCAAACCCAGCTGGACAGGCGAAACTGAGTCCATATTCATTTGGGAAGGCTTTCCAAAACTGAAATCGCTTGGCTTTTCGCTGCATGAATCCAATATTTTAGCGTCAATTGTCTTACACGGTAATCTATATATACTTTGGCAAGAACAGGGGCGTTTTTTTGCGGGAATCATTGCTCCAGACGCACAGCTATTATCTAAGCTCGAACTACCAAGAGTCTTGTTTGGCTCTGGTTTTGTTGATGCAGAGTGGTGCATGTCGACCGGCGATTCCGAAGTATTAGCAATTGTTCAAGGCAACTTATTTAAATTTCAACTAAACGATAGCAAATTTACCGGTTTCGAGTTGATTGCCAGAAATGTCGTGTGCGCCAGTTTCGCTCGAAACAGCAGCCAAGGCGACTCTTCGGATATTTTATTCGTAACCCGCCGGAACGACTACTCTTCGATTAATATTAAAACAAAAGAGAGTGTGAAAACCTTTGCCGTTATTCCTTCCTCAGGTAAAGTTCGGTTGCAAGAAGCGACTGGCGGGGCAGTTCTTGTTTGCGAAGCCGCTAACTCAAGTTCAATCATTTATTTAGTTGATACCAAAAATGGCTTCGTTACTAATTATTGGGTAAAAGCCAAACCTAATTTGCTGGAATTCTCTAATGATGAATCTGGCTGTGTCTTTTTCCTTCGCGACGATAATTGCTTGGTGAAAACAAAACTTGCTAACATTGGCATTCAATCCGAATGGAGTATTGTTGAGCTTTCGAAGCGGCTTTCCGACCCGAAAGCATTGAAGTTTATCGATGGTAATCTATTTGTTTTGTTCCAAAACGGCTTGGCGACTTTGAGCAAAGAACTGACAGTTGAATCATCTGACTTTATCCAATTCGGCTCCGAACCTCATTTGAGGCATATAACCAAAATTGACGACGTTCTTGTCGTTAGTGGCAAAAACGGCAGCTTTGCACTCATTCGGGAGAGTAATCCGCTATGGTTTTTCTATCGTTTTTACTATAATATAGGCGATATTCTGCTTCCTGCTGTGCTTGTTTTACTATTAATCATTACAATTCAGATTTACCGGCACGAAAAGCGATACTTGAAGGCTATAATGGCTTTGCCGTCGTCCGGATTTGTATTTATTCTTGATAAACGCGGCAGGTTGAGGCTTTCTAATCCTTCGGGCATGCAATTACTGAATATTCAACCATCAACTCCGCTTAAAAAGCCTTTCCAGCGCTATTGTGTCGATGAAACGCTCGAACCGTTACGCGATTTCGTTGATAATGCCCTTATCGGGCGGATTTCCGCCAGTTCGCAAATTACTTTAAACAAAGACAATCAAGTTAACGAGTATTTATGTACTGCGGTTACTTTGACTAACCTTACCGGTCAGTTTCGTGGATTAGTGTTGACAGGAATTGATATTACGGAAGAACTCGGCAGAAAGCAATTGAGCAATTGGGCTCAATTAGCTCATGATATGCAAACCAATCTATCGACAATCAAGCTGAATACGGAGCTTATTGACGTCGAGGGTAATGATGAGAACCATAAACGCAGGCAAAAGATACTGCACCAAGTCAATGTATTGATTCAAAGGGTACGTGATATTGTAACGGTAGGACGCGGCGAAAAACCTGAGATGCTTCCTGTTTCAGCATCCGATATTTGCGCCGAGGTCGTATCCGAGTTTGATGCGTCTATGTTTCCGAATATAGCATTGAATGTGGATTCCGACTCGTTTATGCTCGATTGCGACAAACCCAAAATAGTCAGAGCATTGCGAAATGCGGTCGAAAACGCAATCCGGGCTTTCGACGGCAATAAAGGCGTTATTATTATTCAATCGCGAAAGGATAGCCGTTTTGCCTACTTCATTGTCAACGATAACGGCTCCGGCATGGATGAAACAACAAAAAGCAAAATGCTCACTCCATATTTTTCCACATCGAAAAAACATGGCGGCTCCGGTATTGGTACTATGATTATGCAGCACGTCGTCGAGCTGCATAAAGGGCGCTTGATAGTCAATTCTGAGGTTGGAAAAGGCACAGAAATTACATTTGTAATACCCTTAAACAATAAATAAATCTGAGAATGGACAACAATTCGGAAATAAAAGGCAGACTGGCGGCAATCGATTATGGTTCGGCTCGGGTGGGTTATGCCGTTAGCGACCCGCTTAGAATTATCGCAGTATCTCGCGCATTTTTCAACCGTCGCTCAAATAACTTTTGGGAGCTGCTGCTTGCGTCGTTAAAAGATGACGAAATAAAAGCTGTAATTGTCGGCGTGCCATACCGGCATGACGATAGTTCAAGCGAAGTCATCAAGGAAATAGAAGAATTCATTGATGAGTTAAAATTGCGTTCGGGTTTGGACGTCATTCCTTATGACGAAGCTTTTTCGACACGAAAAGCCGTCGGCGCTATGATTTCCGCTGGCAAAAAGAAAAAAAAACGCTCTTCGAAAGGCGAAAAAGACAAAGTTGCAGCTGCAATAATTTTACAGGAATACTTAGATGAAAACAGCGTTCAAAGGTATTAGCACACTACTGGCATTGATAACGCTTTTATTATTAATAGCTTTTTTATCTGCATTAAATGCGTATGCATTCCAGTTTCCGAACGACCGCAGCCAATATTATGATTACGGAACAAGATTTTATGCCGAAACCTTTGTAATGCCTGCGCAAAGTCCTGATTCGGTTAATGTCGTCGTTATGTTCAGAATAGCCAACAGCCTTCTTCCATTTGCTGTTTACAACAAATCGCCTGAACTTTATGTTGCTTATCCACAAGTAGAAGTCGAACTGAAAGATGCCTCGAATATTATTCGAAAAAGGCTTAGATGGCGCGACACTATTCTGGTCAACGATTATGATAAAATCAAAGCTAAAGAAGATTATAACTTTGGATGGCTTTCAAGTGTAATATTTGCCGGCAGTTACGCTCTTTCAATTGAACTGTCTAACGAAAATGACAATACGATAAAAAAGATACAAATTCCTAATGTGTCATTGAACCTTGGCTCTAAGGATAGTATTATTTCGAGTCCATTATTTGCCGATGAAGAATCTATTCACGGGAAAAGATACTTCAAAGCATATGTCCTTGGCGGCAATATCTCGTTCAATTGTATTAAACCAACAGTGTTGCTTTATGTTAAATCGAAAAACGAAGCCGCAAACTATTCCTGGTCAATCGAAAAGAAGCCGGCAAAAGATGCTGAAGCTATTTGGAACGATACCGTTGTTATTACTGGTTCTGTTATTACGTCATCCAATTCGGAACTGAAATATATTATCCAAGACAAAGAAGCCATATTCGAAGAAACGACGAAAACTTCGTCAAATCCTAATAATGTTGATTTATTAGTCATTGAATTACCAGCATCGCGGCTTGTTCCGGGAAATTACTCCATGAAACTTAACCAAAGCGGAACAAATGACACCCTCGAGTTTCAATTCAACGTCGTTTGGGAGGATATGCCGCTTTCACTGCGAAAACCGGATTACGCCGCATCGCTGATGTATTATATCTTAGACGACGATGAATATAAATATATAACAAGTGGCAACAATAAAGCTGTTTTTAGAAAAATACTGGATTATTGGAAAAAGCGAGACCCCACGGCATTTACAACATATAATGAGGCAATGGCTGAGTATTTTCGAAGGATTGATTATTCGTTTTTTAACTTTCAAACCTTTACCGACAAGGACGGTGCTAGAACAGACCGAGGAAAAATATACATTCTAAACGGTCCGCCGGACGACATCGAGCAAACCTTTTCAGGTTCATCCCAGATTGAAATATGGACTTACAAAAAGCTGAAGAAAAGGTATCGATTCGAAACAGTGTCCGTCGATTACATCAGGCTTGTTAGTGTCGAGGATATTAAACTTTGACGGTTTGATATAAAGAAAAATGAAATAATCCCCCAAAACTCAATTGACAAATCGCATTGTTTCTAGTTGTTTGCTAATTGATGACTTATCAAGAAATTTCTTTTCCCCCTTTGAAAAAGGGGGTAGGGGGATTTTCT
>CAYLSY010000216.1:0-4756 GCA_964386275.1 uncultured Hyphomicrobiales bacterium | reverse complement strand
AAATCCGAGAATATAGCCAATTACTGCAAATGAAGCTGAATAATCCTGTTCTATTCCTTCGTCTGTAACGACTTGCGTTTTAATGTTTGCGCCTTTTGTTACGAGTTTGATTAACAGAGTATCGGCATTCACTTCTTTCAGCTTTTCGGAAAGAAGCACATCGCCGATGTTTTTCTCTAGCACGGTCATCAAGCCAATGCCACCGCCGCCTTTAGTGAAAACTGTTACATCGCCGGTAGTTAAGGATTTTTCGTCGATAATCAAGTAGCCGTCGATTTCCTTGTTTTTAACGAGCCGAGAAAGAGAATCAACGTTTTCTGTTGATAAGTAAAAGCGTTTCGGCTCTTTAGCAACGATTTTTTCGCCAATTTTCCTGTTAAGTGAATCCGTGGCGCTGAATTTATCGACTATGGCGATTTTGCGTTCGGTGCTGTCGCTCGAAAGCGCCGCTACCAATGCCGGCACGGCAATCAGCAGCAAAAGGAACAACGGACCTAGTATGGTGCTGATTATAAAGCCTTTGGTCTTTACTTTCGAAGTGTATTCGTGCTGGATAATCGTCAATATCTTGTTCGATTTGTTATTCCTTTGATTAATAATGCTTTGCGAACTGTCGAAACGTGATTGCATTTTCATTTCCGCAACTCCTTTCTTGATACTACATCGACAAAAATTTCATGCAACGACGGCTCGTTGAATTCGAAGCGAATTAATTCAACATTAGCAAACGCTTCTTGTATGATATTCTTGATACTGATTACAGGATTAATGCGGAATTCTGCGCGGTTATCAGTCCGGTTAATGAATTTCAGGCCTGCAAATTTATCAAGAAATTCGCCGCTGCCTTCGAATTCAATTATCACTGTATCACGCCCATAGCTGCGCTTGACGTCGCGCAGCGTCCCGTCGAGTATGATTTTACCTTTGTTAATCAGGCATATATCGTCGCAAAGCTGCTCTGCCTGCTCCATTACGTGAGTCGATAAAATTATCGTTTTGCCTTCAGCCTTAAGGTCAAGTATGATGCGCTTTAGCACATCGACATTGATTGGGTCGAAGCCCGAAAACGGCTCGTCGAGTATTAATAGTTCAGGGGAATGGAGTATGCTGCTGATGAATTGCACCTTTTGCTGCATACCTTTGGATAGCTCTTGGATTTTCTTTGGCGCCCAATCGCCGGCATCAAGTTTATAGAGCCATTCCTGAGCGGCTTTTTGAGCCGACTGACGCGACATACCCTTGAGCTGACCGAAATAAATCAGTTGGTCGATAACCTTGATTTTCTTGTAAAGACCTCGCTCTTCGGGTAAATATCCGATTAAGTTTTGATGCAACGCTCCGACTTGCTCGCCGAAAAGCGAGATTCTGCCTTCGTCAGGGAACAAAATGTTGTTAATCATGCGAATCATCGTTGTTTTGCCGGCGCCGTTGGGTCCGAGCAAGCCGAGTATTCGCCCCTTTTGAAGCGAAAAAGAAATATCGCTCGACGCTTCGTACGAGCCGAAGCGCTTGACGACATGTTCCACTTTTAAAATTTCCATTTTACTTATACTTGATTATTAATAACTAAGAAAATGAGGAATCAGTTTTATCCCACGTTGCAAATATACGTATAATATTGAGGAAAGTTACTCGCTGCCTTCGATGCCGTTTCCACGCTTTTGAACAATCCGAAAAGCGATGAGCCGCTCCCGCTTAGCAAGGCAAATACGGCGCCCCTATGGTAAAGTTTAGTTTTGAGTTTTTTCAGTTCTGGATAACTCGAGAAAACTGAATCTTCGAAATCATTGACGATAGCTTCACGCAAGGCTTTCGGGTTGTTGACATTATTTTTCCATTCAGTCAATAAGTCAGTTGGTTTTGAACGATTTTTGATTTTTACTTTCGAATACGCTTCTTTGGTTGATATATGAATGCCGGGGTTGACAATTAGTATTGTGTATGGCAGCTTGAAATCGACAAATTGCAAAACTTCGCCTCTGCCGCGTGCAAGCGCCGCTCCGCCACGAATAAAAAACGGTACGTCCGAGCCAAGTTTTGCGCCGATTCTTATCAGTTTGTCATCAGGTAATCCAATTTCCCAAAACTCGTTCAAACCCTTTAGCGCAGCAGCGCAATCGGAACTGCCGCCGCCGAGTCCTGCGCCGACTGGTATGTTTTTTTGAAGCCTTATCAAGGCTTGGTAATTAAACAAGTTCTCAAGCGGTTTCATTTCTTTAACCACTCTAATTTTCTTCCTGTATTTCTGAATCTCGGCGTAGGCTTTGCCGATTATGTTTTTCGAGGACGGAATACCCAGCGATGGCTTGCAAACCAAGTAGAAGCGGGGATACCGGGTGATAGTCATTTTATCGCTCGGTTCGGTTTCGTAGAACATTGTGTTTAGTTCGTGGTAGCCATCGTCGCGCTTTCGAAGGATTTCCAAACCCAGATTAATTTTTGATTTTGGGTATAACTCAACCATAATTTAATATTTTTGCATTCGAATTATAAATTCTTGATTACATTTTGCAACTTTGCCTGCACTTCGATAGCTACTTCTCCTAAAGCGTTGTTGCGAATTGCCATCATTGAAGCAATTGGGTCAACGGCTGCAACTTCGGTTTTGCCGTCGCCTAAATCTTGGATGATGATGTTGCACGGCAGCATCGTTCCGATTTTGTCTTCTGCTTGCAAGGCTCGAAAAGCATGTGGCGGCGAACATGCGCCGAGTATCCAATATTTCCTGAAATCGACTCCCAGCTTGTTTTTCAAGGCTTCGGTTATGTTGATTTCCGAAATTACTCCCATGCTTTCCTTTGCCAAAGATTCGCGAGTGCGCGCCATAACTTCTTCGAAGCTGCAATCGAGCGTTCTGCTGAAGTAATATTTCATTGAAACCTCATTGTAAGTTATTATTCATTTATTTAAAAACGATTCCAACTCATCAATATTTTCAGGGCTACCGGCATAAAAAGGCGTTCGCTGGTGAATCGAATCGGGCTTAATATCGAGAATCCTCTGTTTTCCGTCGATAGCTCGACCGCCGGCTTGTTCGATAATCATTGCCAAGGGACTGCCTTCGTATACAATACGAATTTTGCCATTGGGCTGCGCTTTATCAGGAGGATAAAGATATATACCGCCGTATAGCAGAGTTCGGTGCATATCGGCGACAATTGATGCGACATATCTATGGGAATAAGGCTTGGTCATCTCGTCGGAAGGTTTTTTTATTGAAGTAATATAGTTACGAATTCCCTCGTCCCAAAAGTAGAAATTGCCTTCGTTGCAACTGTACATGCAACCCCGTTTAGGTATTTTCACGTTCTGCTTGATAACCAAGAATTCGCCTATACTCGGGTCATAAGTAAAGACATTAACCCCATGTCCTGTTGTATAGACAAGCATTGTCGAACTGCCGTAAAGCGCGTATCCTGCTGCCGCTTGAGACCAGCCCGGTTGCAATATGTCGTTGACGCTGCAACTAAATCTTGCGTCCGGGTCATTTATCTTATATAATGAAAAAATTGTGCCTATTGTGATGTTTACGTCAATGTTTGTTGAACCGTCGATGGGGTCGAAGACGAGAATATATTTTCCTCGTTTGTATTCGCTGGGAATTCTGATGATTTCTTTTGATTCTTCAGATACCATTCCGCAAAGGTGGCCGCCATAGACCATTGAGCGGTATATGGCGTCATGGGCATATTCATCTAGCCGGCGCACCTTTTCGCCATGGACGTTTACGTTTTCGGTCATACCCAGAATATCGTTCAATCCTGCTCTGCGAACTTCTTTAGCAATCAGCCTGAGAGCAAAAGTCAAATCATGCAGCAAAAGAGTGAATTCGCCGGTAGCTTCGGGATGTTTATCCTCTTCATTAGCAATATGGCGGTCAATAGTTAAAAATTCGGAAGTCTTTAGTTTAGGCATTTCGTTACTTTTATTAATCATCATTTTTTTTATGTTCATTTTTCAAGCAATTTTCAAGCCTTAATATAATATTCTAATTAACATTAAGCAACATTATTGTTCATACATTAAAAAATTATTAGTAAGTTC
The DNA here is from genome assembly GCA_964386275.1 of uncultured Hyphomicrobiales bacterium. Classification (GTDB taxonomy): domain Bacteria; phylum Bacteroidota; class Ignavibacteria; order Kapaibacteriales; family UBA2268; genus CAYLSY01. The sequence goes on along the minus strand of CAYLSY010000216.1, from coordinate 712 downwards.
TGTGAAATCGTCATTAGGGGCGAAACGAAGTGTAACAACAAATCCATACTCCGCTCCAGTAGTGATTTTTTAGCTGTTCTCAGTATGAGAATTTTGGATTATATTTTTTTCAGAGGTTTCGTTGTTTTGTTTAATACGATTATTAACATTGCATAAGATATTGATTATAAATAATTTATAATCGTTCTTTATTCACTTTCCGCAGCATTCCAATGGATGAAATTGCTTCTCTAATCAAAAAAAATGGATATAATAACTCAAGATATTATCGGAAAAGATGCCGAAATCAAGATACTGATTGAAACTCGGTGTCCTTGCATGGTGGCGATTGCCACTTTTTAAAAATTACTTTTGTGATATCTTCGGTATATTTATAAAATACAATAACATTCGAATTAATAAGAAAAATTGGAAAACATCGGTATTCTGAAGCGTCAAACAAGCAACAGAAGCGAAAATTGAGAAAAAAAGGCTGTCCCCAAAAAGAAACAGCATGATTAATTTAATCAATCAATAGTATTACCTGCCGCAAAAAGCAGTGCCAACGCCGTTAATAAAAATATTTTTTCATTGGAAGAACTCCAAAAAGTGAATAAAATGATTTGTATTGAGGAAGCATTTCTATTATAAAGAAAAATGAAATAATTTTAATTATGCACGATATTCTTTTAAATCACAATGTTGCTACTTAAAAAGTGGCAATCGCCACCTT
>CAYLSY010000215.1:0-4793 GCA_964386275.1 uncultured Hyphomicrobiales bacterium | reverse complement strand
TTCTGCCTTACCGTAAGAATTTTTGAAGATATTATGTCGATTGAAAATATTAGAAAAAGGAAGAATTTCCTTTTCGACAGAATTGATTTCAACAACGCCGCAAAGGTGAATTATGCCTGCCGCCAAGTACAGGCGCTAATTATATCTTCGCTTATACCCGAACGAATTGAAAATACAATAATTCACAATTACGAATCTATTTTTGGCGGAAGAAGTCCATTATTAGCTGTTCGTTCAAGCGCTTTCGGCGAAGATAGCGAAAAATATTCTTTTGCCGGACTTCACCGTTCTGTTTTAAACGTGCCAAAGGAGTATCTTTTCGAAGCTGTTTTGGATGTAATAATCTCTGTTTATTCGCCGCAGTCAGTAATCTATAGATACCTATCGGGTATCAGGGACGAAGATATGCCGATGTGCGTCGGTTGTATTGAAATGGTTGATGCAAGAACAGCCGGTGTCCTTTACACGATAGACCCCAACCGCGTAAAAGAAGGGATGATTATCGAGGCTGCATCGGGCTTGGGTAACTTGGTTGTCGATGGGCAAATCAAACCTCAAGAATTTAACGTAAAACTTTCTGCAAATGGCTTGGAGATTGATTTTCATAATAGTTACGATGGTGTGACTAATAATGAAACTGACACGCGAACTCTGTCGCATCTTTCAAAGGCTGAAATTGAAACGCTCTTCGATTATGCTAAAAGAATCGAGGCTCATTATGGTTTACCTCAAGATATTGAATGGGCTGTAGATAAAAGCGGCGCTGTATACATTCTTCAGGCAAGACCTTTGAAATTGAGCGCTGCCCATGAAACCAATCAATTAAACAAGATAAATATTCAAGAAATTGACTCGAAATATACACCTATAATTACAACTGGCGAATGTGCAAGTATCGGCGCAGCAAGTGGAAAAGTCGTTCAAATCCGCACTACGAGAGACATTAGCAAGATTCCTTATGGAAGCGTCGTTGTTGCAAAAAAAAGCATGATAGAACTGACGACTTCAATTAACAAAATCGCGGCAATTATTACTGAAGTCGGCAGTACGACAGGGCATTTGGCTATCATAGCCCGTGAATTTCAAGTCCCGATGCTCACAAATGTCCAGAAAGCTTTTGAAATATTGAATGATGGAATGCTTGTTACGGTCGATGCAGGGAATTCCAGAGTGTATCCTAATATATTGGAAGAATTCAAACTGTTGTTCAATCGGGGTAATCAAGAGAATTTGTATAAGAAAAGCTCTTTCTATCAAATATGGTCAAAGTTGTCAAAATATCTTTTCGAGCTCAATTTAACATCACCCGATTCATCGTCATTTACAATGACAAGCTGCAAGACTTTGCATGACATTATCAGGTTCATACATGAAACGGCTATGCGCTCGATGTTTTCTCTAAACCGAGTTCCGGGCGAAGGCGCTATCGCTTTTAAACTTGATATCGGAATTCCGCTGGTATTGTATATAATCGACCTTGGCGGAGGCGTTAAATCTCAAAAAAATGATGTGCTTACTGCTTCGGATATTGCCTCGCAGCCCATGCTGGCATTGATTGAAGGCATGACAAATAAGGATATAAACTGGTCGGGATTTATTGAACTCGACTCTAAAGGTTTTGCCGAAATTGTGCTTGGAAATGCGGCAGATAGCAATCTTGCAGCAATTGCAATGAATAACAAGAGTTATGCCATTGTATCGGATAAATATCTTAATTTTTCTTCACAACTTGGCTTTCACTTTTCAAAACTCGATGCTTATGCCAGCGCACATATTAATAAGAACTATATCAACTTCAATTTTCGTGGCGGCGCCGCAAGCATGGAAAGACGTAGCCGCCGTGCAACCGCAGTTTCTCGGATACTCGAAGCGTTGGATTTTTCAACTGTATGCCAGGAAGATAATGTAAATGCGAGAATAAGAAATATTACAAAAGAAAATATTTATGGGCTGATTACTGAAATTGGCAGGCTTATGGGAGCTCTTCGAAATGCTGATGCAGCAATGCTTTCAGAACAACATGCGGATGATTTCGTCAAGAAATTTTTAAAAGGTAGTAAAATAAGTGGCAATTGACACTCTACAATATGGCAATCGCCACAGAAAATTTATAGTTTTCAATTCAATATTTGTTTTTTCACCATTTAAAAACACAATATATAATGTTCTACAATCAATATACCATTATGCCACAATGACTTAATGATTCATTCCTACAATAGTAAATAAAATATTTTTTCCAATCGAACGGGAATTGGCATTTTGAGCAAGTTCATTAGTATTCACAATGTTATTTTATCGTGGAAATGATGCTTGTCAAAAAAATGGATGAATAATTTAGAAAAATTCCTTATGTACTATGTCTTAAAAACGCAAAAAGACACTCTTTCAAGTGTCTCTTTCGTGTGCCCGGAACAGGAGTTGAACCTGCACGAGGATACCCTCACTACACCCTGAATGTAGCGCGTCTGCCAATTCCGCCATCCGGGCAAAATAAAGCGGACTCCTAATGGTAGTCCGCTTTTCTTAGGAATACAAATATACTAATTTGTTCCTCTATAGCCAAATTTTTTCTCATTTACCCCCCACGGGCAAATTCGCTCATTGGCTCATTTGCGAAGGCTTTGCCCCAAAGCAAGCCTAAAGTATTTCTAGCGCGTCAGGCTACTTCGTTCATCCTGCTGGAATTGATTCTTTGAACCTCGAATCGAATGTCCTTTGCCAGCTTGCGCAACGATTGCATATCCTTGCGTAATCTGATGCCGGCAGTTTTATTACCTCTTTGGTAAAATTTGATGAAATCCTGATGAAACGAAGCTATCATTTCGATAAGTTGTTGATAACGGTCCATAAACTCCTTCCTTAATTTAACATTAATTATTTAGTGTAAGTAATATCATTCAAAACTCGAATGATTCTCTAATCTCAATTTTCAACATGTACAGCAAGCCAAATTGTATGTGTTTGGCTTGAGGTATATTCAACGCGATGTTTTGTGTGAGCCGGTATTAACAAATAATCCCCCGGCTTTAATTCAACAATTTCTTCATTATCAAAAAAACGAATACCGGCGCTCCCAGTAAGCATCATTACCCATTCGTCCTGCGTTTGGTCGTACCAAAATCCATCGGGCGAGCGCTGCCCGCGCGAGACGATTCGTTCAATTTTCACTTTTCCTATCGAGTTAATGACTTCGAAAATTTCCTCATTATTCTCTTTAGGAATATTAGAATATATATTACTAATTGTCATTTTAGAAATATATGAATCAATTTCTTTTTTTCCAAATAATATTTTTAATTTGATAAAAAAAACAGAAAATACTTCTTTTTTGAATAAACTTAATCAAATTTAGTTGCTATTAAAAACATATTCTCGATTTAAAATATTTTTTTATTTTATAATAGGGAAAAAATAATTAAATTTGTAGTTCGATTACAACGAAATCAATGGAGAGGTGGCCGAGTGGCTGAAGGCACCGGTTTGCTAAACCGGCATAGGGTAACACCTATCGCGAGTTCGAATCTCGCCCTCTCCGCAGATTTAATGTCGTTGTTTTTTTTCGCTTACGAAAAAACGGTCGATAATATGAATATTGAAGAATTGCGTGCATATTGCCTTTCTAAACCACATGCCACAGAGGATTTCCCGTTTGACGACACTACTCTTGCTTTCAGAGTCGGCGATAAAATTTTCGCCCTATCGAACATTGAAGAAAAACCAGTATCAGTTAGTTTGAAATGCCCCCCAGAAAAGGCTGTCGAACTTCGTGAACGCTATAGCGCCGTTACTCCCGGTTACCATTTAAATAAAACGAATTGGAATACTGTTCTGCTCGATGGAACGATCGACGACGACGACGTTCGCCGGTTGATTGACCTCTCGTATAAACTCGTCTATAAATCTTTGACCAGAAAAACCCAGATTATTCTTGAACAAGGCGAAGGCGAATAAGTCTTTAATCAATATCTATATTATTATTTTTCCGATTAACACGATTTTTTTGTTCTTAGTATCAATATTATGAACCGGACAGCATATTTTACCTCTGATAATATCGAATCCGTTTGTCGAAATGTATTAAACGAAATCGCAAGGGCTCGCAGCCGCCGAAATCGTAAATTCATTATCGAAAAATCCGCATTGTTGATAATCGATATGCAAAAATATTTCCTGAATAAATCTTCTCACGCCTATGTGCCTTCAGCCGATGCCATAATCCCGAACATTAAGAAATTAGCTCAATTATTCATTGCAGCAGAGCGGCCGGTAATCGCCACCCGCCACCAAAATACTGCCGATGATGCTCAAATGATGTCGAAATGGTGGGATGACGTCATCGAAAAAGACTCAGAAACGAGTGAAATTCAGGATTACATTGTCCCAAACATGGCAATAATACTCGAAAAATGCCAATACGATGCATTCTATAAAACAAATCTTAAGGAAATATTAATAGAAAGAAACGTCGAACAAATTGTAATCACAGGAGTTGTTACTCATTTGTGTTGCGAGACTACTGCTCGCTCAGCTTTTGTCAATGGTTTCGAGGTTTTTTTGCCGGCTGACGCAACAGCTGATTTCTATTTTGACCATTACAAAGCAACTCTGCTGAATGTTGCCGACGGTTTCGGCAGCGTTGTTATGACTAATTCTTTATGTTGATTCATACGTTAAGAATTATATACAACAATAAAGAATAATGAAATAATATTAATTAAGTAAAACTTTCTTTTAATCTAAAAAACTCAATAGATAAATCGCATTGTTTCTAGTTGTTTGCTAATTGATGA
>CAYLSY010000214.1:0-4810 GCA_964386275.1 uncultured Hyphomicrobiales bacterium | reverse complement strand
AAGGACAATGGAACGATGATGTATTATTTCTTGTTCGATTAAACGGCTGCAATGCATGGATTACTTCGACAGGAGTTGTTTTCGACTATTATAGAATTGAATCGCTGTGCAATGCAAGTATAAATCATTCCGAAGATTTAAATGAGTATCGGGAATGCGCTTGCATAAGCGGTTATGTGGTAAAAATGGAATATGCTAATTCATCCCAGTCTTATTTTAATATAAACTATAGTAATAAATTATCATCCAAGTATAATTTCTTTGTAGGAAAAAATCCAGAAAAGTGGGCAAGCGATTGCCCCGCGTATGATGTTGTATATATTTCAGATGTTTACTCAGGCATTGACATAAGATATTATTTCGAAGCAATAGCAAAAGCCGACGGAACATGCGTTCAGGAATTGCGCTACGATTTCATTGTTCATCCCTGCGCCGCTCTATCTCAAATCCGGCTTAAGTTTACTGGACAAGAATCATTGGCTTCGGACGACGAAAATATTATATTAAAAACTGACCACGGCAATATAATGCACTCGAATATAAATGTATATACTATTTCGTCAAACGATTATATTCAGTATCGGCAATTCACAACTGCAAAAAAATTTGTAAAATCTAATTTATATATTGATAATAATGGATTTATAGCGTTTAATGTCGAAGTGTATAATGAATCCGATATGCTTATTATTGACCCGCTTGTGTTTTCGACTTTTGTTGGCGGCAACGGCGCAAGTGTCTGTAATTGTATAGGCTTAGATAGACTTAATAATATTATTATTGCTGGAAATACCGCTGCTTTTGATTTTCCAATTTCACTCGGCGCTTATTCTGACACAAACTTTGGAAAAAAAGACATTTTTGTTTCGAAATTATCGCCCAACGCCTCTCGAATATTAAGCTCAACATTTATCGGAGGCAGCGAAGCTGATGCTGCAATTGCGCTTGCAATCGACAAAACGGATAATATTATAATAACCGGCAACACTGCCTCGGCGGATTTTCCAGCAACACACGGCAGTATCGACGATAGCTTCAACGGCGTCAGCGGCGACCGTGACGCTTTTGTATTCAAGCTTAATCCTGATGGAACGCAATTGGTCTTTTCTTCATTTTTGGGCGGCTCGAAAAATGATTTCGGCAGCGCGCTTACTTTAGATAATGAATCAAATATATATATAACCGGAAACACTGCTTCGACTGATTTTCCACATTTATCAGGTAGTTTTTTGTCAAAAATATTGGGAGTTTCGAATATTTTTATCCTGAAAATCTCTCCTAATGGCGATTCATTACTATCAACTCCAAAAATTGGCGGATTATATAATAATTATGGCACATCGATAAGTCTGGACTCGAAACAAAATATCATTGTAACTGGTTATACAACTTCGATTGATTTTCCGGTAACCGTTAACGCTTTCCAAAAAGAGAATCTTGGAGGAAGTTATAGCGCTGTTGTCCTGAAATTTGATAATGATGGCCAAAACTTGCTTTTTTCAACATATTTATGCGGCACCGGAACTGATTATGCCTATTCAGTCGCTGTAGACAATGAAGATAACATCTTTATTGCCGGCTCGACTTCTTCTGAGGATTTCCCGCTCACTTCGGATGCAATTTTTTCAAGCTATCAAGGCGGTATTTACGATGTGTTTGTCTCGAAACTTGCAGCAAACGGGGATTCTTTGTTGTATTCGACCTACTGGGGTGGAATCAATAATGAATGGTGCAGCAAAATTGCCTTTATCGAATCCGACAGCAGTGTATTATTAATCGGCGGCACCGATTCGCCAAACCTGCCTTCAAAACCTGATGCTGTTCAAAGGGTTTTCCAAGGGATAAACGATGTTTTTATTACAAGGATAAAACCCGGCTCCAAAGGCTTCATTTATTCAACTTATTTGGGTGGCAAGCAAAAAGATTATCCCAACGATATGTATTTCGACGGCATTGCCAATATCTATTGTGCCGGCAGCACCGTTTCGACCGATTTTCCAACAACTGATGGAGTATATTCGAAAAACATAATCGGAAGCGAAGAAAACTGCTTTGTTAGTAAAATCAATATTGGTAAAATCAGCAGTATTGATTCATTTGAAAATTCCGGCGCTGAGTTTGTTGTTTTCCCGAATCCCTGCCACGGAATTATCAACATTGAATATAAAAGCCTATTGAATCAAGTTTTTGGCGTTGAGATATACGACTTGTCCGGAAATTTAGTAATTTCGAAATTGTCTTTTAATATTTTTTGTTCTATAGATATATCATCGCTGCAAAGTGGAGTATATTTTGTAAGTATTGATAATCTAAACCGTATATTTATTAAATATTAACAAAATATTCGATGTTAATTAAAACTGACCCAGATACGTTAGAAAATTATAAGAAAGACGCCTCGAATTTTTCCGGTAATCTCGATTGCGTCTATATTCCTGAGAACAAAGACGAACTCGGCAAAGCGCTTGCCGAATGCTATGCTGAGAATCGTTTAATCACAATTTCCGGCGCAGGAACCGGGCTTGTCGGAGCGCGTGTTCCGCTTGGCGGAGCTGTAATTTCGACTGAAAAGCTCAACAAAGTGCTTTCTATCGATACGGAAAAGCCCAGCGTAACTGCTCAAAGCGGCGCAATTGTCGCCGATTTGCAGAGGGCAATCGGCGAAAAAGGTTTTTTCTATGCCCCAAATCCCACTGAAATTAACAGCACAATCGGTGGAAACATTGCTGCGAATTCATCCGGCGCAAGAACTTTCAAATACGGACAAACGAGACGATATGTTCGCTCGTTGAAAGCATTTTTACCAGATGGAGATGAATTTCATCTTGAAAGGGGAGCTTGCGGCGCAATCGATGGGCGTATTTCATTTAAAACACTTTCCGGAAGAGAAATTTCTTTTACTATTCCTCCTGTTCAGATGCCAAAAGTAAAGCATGCAGCGGGGTATTACTTTGCGCCTGATATGGATGCAATTGACTTGCTTGTCGGCAGCGAAGGCACATTGGCGGTAATATACGAAGCGACATTAGGTATATTGCCGCTACCAGAAAGAGTTTTGGGTTTGATTACTTTTTTTGACAATGAGTCAAGTTTACTCGATTATGTTGAAATTGTTCGAGATAAGTCGCTAGTGAATAATAAATTCGATAGTCGTTCAATGAGCGATATATCGGCAAGGCTTGTCGAGTTCTTCGATTCAAACGCTTTGGCTTTGCTGCGGAATAAATACTCTCAATTGCCTGAAAATGCCGTTGGAGCAATATGGACAGAGCAAGAATACAGCGACGAAAATGAAGATGCAATTATGGAAAAATGGCTCTCCTTGATATCCGAGCATACGCCGCTTTCCGACGCAACATGGGTTGCAATGAACGAAAAAGAACATGAAAATTTTAGACAATTCCGCCATGAACTACCGCTGCAAATTGTTGAATTACTTGGCAAAAACAAGCAAATCAAGTTTAATCCCGACGGCTCTGTGCCGAACGAGCATTTAAGGGATTTCTATTATTTCATAAAGAAAACTGTTGCCGAAAATCGTTTGCAGCACGTGATATTTGGCCATATTGGCAATAATCACTATCATGCCAACGTTTTTGTCAAATCAGACGAAGATTTAAAAAGAGCCGACAAATTTTATGAGGATTGCGTTACCGAAGCCCTCAGGCTTGGCGGAACAGCTTCGGCGGAACACGGTATCGGCAAGCTCAAAACAAAATATCTTTTGCAAATGTTCGGCGCCGACGGCATCGCAGCCATGAAGCAAATCAAGGCGCTTTTCGACCCGAAAAATCTATTGGGAATAAATACACTATTTTAAATTTAAGTATAATTTAAATCTTTATGAGCTTTTGAACGTTGTTGTATAAAATACATGAAACTTTTGAGCGTCATAAAGCACTAACAACAAAGAAAAACGAAAACAACAATTTTTTTTCAAGGAGTTTAATATGAAAAAAGTATTTTTTATCTCACTCATTGCTCTTGCAGTATTAGTTTTAAATTACAATTCCTATTCAACGGACAACAAGAAACCAACAAAACCACAAACAACTGATAAAAAAACTGAACAGCAGGCAAAAACACCGGCAGAAAAACCTGCAGTTGCCGAAGGCGCCAAACTCGAAATAGTCGGCGGCGACACTTACAATTGGAACGACGTAAAACCTAAAGACAGTCCGCTCAAAGGCACAGTTAAACTGAAAAATATCGGCACTGAAACTCTTATCATATCTGAAGTAAAACCCGGTTGCGGCTGCACTACCAAGAAATTGGAAAAAGACACTATTCCACCGGGCGACGAAGCCGCTCTCGATATAACACTTAATATTGGCTCTACTCCCGGACCGGTAACAAAAAGCGTTAGAATCTCATCCAACGACCCCAAATCGCCAAAGCAGCTTTATTTGAAGTGTAATGTTGTTACTCCGCTCAATATTATTCCAGCTAATATCTCATTGAGGGATATGGTTGTTGGAGTAGAATCTACGACAATGGTTACCATAAAAAATACTTCGAATACCGAAGTGGATTTATATGATTTCAAGGTTTCCGAAGGCGCCGCAATCAATACTCAAGGAACAGTAAAGCTGAAACCCAATGAAAGCGTGGATATTCAAATAAAAGTAAAACCCGAAAAAGCTGGCTATATGGGCATTACACTTGATTGCAAGACTTCAAATCCGGAACAAATGTCAATTCATGTGCGTGGCGGAGGACAAGTCAAGGAATCTCCAATTTTAAACAGCAAATAGTCTATACTAACATAATAAAAGAAAAACGCTCCCGATTAAGGGAGCGTTTTTTATTT
>CAYLSY010000213.1:0-4831 GCA_964386275.1 uncultured Hyphomicrobiales bacterium | reverse complement strand
TGATATCTTTTGGTTCAGTGGCATGAAAAAAATTGTTTTTACACAAAAAAAAAGACTTGACCAAAAGGTGGAATATATGACTCACTCTATATTTTTCTCTTTCAGTAAGTGTGGTGTTGGGGATTTAGAAATGGTTGCATCTATGTATATGCATGAATATTATACTGTTAAGAATAATTTTAAGTCGAACTCACTTTAAAATAGAACTTAAAACGGCGTCCAAACAAAGCTGGTGAAAGGCACAAAAAATGGATTCGTCGTGAATGCAAAGCCGAAATCCGCCGCAAAACTCCTGCCGGCGAGCCTTAAGCCCAGCAGAGCGCCAGAATTAGTAGGAATAAGCACATTTGAATTCCAAATCTCACCGATTGCATGCAACCCGCTGCGCTCAGATAGACGGGTATCGAAACCGAACCCCACTCCGACCGAGCCGTCCTCGTAGAAAAAGTCAGCCGCCTCGTTGTCGAAACGGAAGCGGTAAGCATCGCCGCTGCCGGTTTTTAGAAAAACGCTGCCAGTAATAATTGTTTTCGGAAATAATGCGCTGGCAGTAATGTAATAATGTGTGAAACGATTGTTATGGTTGGCGAACGCCAAGTTGAAACCTGCAGCAAAAGAGACTTTATGGACAAAATCTTGGAATTCCTCGCTGTAAAAAGAAACTTTAGCATTGAATTCCGAGATTTGGTGCGAAGATGGCGCAATTGGCAATATCGAGCGTCCTGCGGTTATTGACAAGAAATCAGATATTCCGAAACCCATATAAAGGAAAACAAGTTCAAAAGCGCCGATGAATGCATTCGAGCCTATTGGTTCAGCAGTCGGCTGCAAAAAGATTCTGTGCATATGCTTATAGTATTCGTTTTCGGGTATGATTTCTTTTATTTGGTCGGCGAATATTGTGGCAGTGCCAATTTCTGTTCGAAAACGGATACCTTCGCCGTCAAGCGTATCTTCAGTGAATTCAACAACATAGCCGTATAGCACATCGCCGCTAAATAGTGAAACAACATATTCCTTGTTGATAGACGGCTTTATTTCCTGCGGAAATGAGTCTATTGCCTTGACGGTAAAGGATGCAAAGACAAGAAAGACTACGTATATAATTATTATGAGAAATTTCTGCATAGCTTAAATTTTGAAATTCCAAGAAATTTCATTTGCAAGCTGAACTAATTTTGTGGAATCCAACCTTCAAAATAATCGCCAGTCTGCAAGAAGGATTCTCGTTCAAGCCGGAATGAACTGTGTTCTTCGAACACTGTTCATACGTGTTGATTTTTAATTATTTACAGTAAATATTTGTTAAAAATCAACATACGATGACTTGACTTAGGTATTTTTTGCTTTGTCTCGATTTTAATCAATTAATCCTTATGCCCTCCGAGCATAAGTCTTCGTTTGAAGTCCTCTATAGTTTTCATCAAGCCTTCGCGTCGAGGTACTTTTGGCGACCATTCAAACAGGCTTTGCGCCTTTTCGGTATTGGGTTGGCGGATTTTAGGGTCATCCTCGGGCAAATCGCGAAAAACAATTTCACTTTTCGAGCCAGTTAAATCGATAATTTCCTGAGCCAGTTCGAGCATAGTCAGTTCGTCGGGATTGCCGATATTCACCGGGAAGACTTCGTCGCACATCATTAACTTGTAAATACCATCGATAAGGTCGTCTACATAACATATTGAACGCGTCTGCGAGCCGTCGCCGAAAACGGTAACCGGTTCTCCGGCAAGCGCTTGAGTAATAAAAGCAGGAATTGCCCTGCCGTCTTGCAGCCTCATACGCGGGCCGTAGGTATTGAAAATTCGAACTATTCGTGTATCTAAGCCATGATAGCGGTGATAAGCCATCGTTAACGCTTCCGAAAATCGCTTAGCCTCGTCATAAACCCCTCGAATACCTACGGGGTTCACATTACCCCAATAGGATTCAGTTTGCGGATGCTCAAGCGGGTCGCCGTATACTTCGCTGGTGCTTGCAAGCAAGAAACGGGCTTTTTTGGCGAGCGCCAAACCCAATGCCTTGTGAGTGCCGAGCGAACCAACTTTTAACGTTTGAATCGGCAACTTAAGATAATCAATCGGCGAGGCTGGCGAAGCAAAATGAAAGATGTAGTCTACTTTGCCAGCAATGTAGATATAATTTGTAACATCATGATTAATAAATAGGAAATGCGGATTACCAATTAGATGAGCAATATTATCGGTTGAACCGGTTATCAGATTGTCCATACAAACAACTTCGTCGCCTTCCGCAAGGAAACGTTCGCATAGGTGTGAGCCAAGGAAACCAGCTCCGCCTGTTATTAATACTTTTGCCATGTAGTGCCTTGATATTTTATTTGTTAATGATTAAGTCCGCTGCTGTCGAGCGATTTCAATCGAGATGCCGCTCTGGCTCGTATTGTATCGAGCATAACGAGAAATTCGTCAGTGTTTTTTTGATAATCGAGCAGCTCTTTATTGAATGAAGCTTCGGTATATCCATATTTTTCATATATTTTCTGATATTCTTCCCTTAAAGCTGTCGTATCGGTATAAATTTCGCGGGCAACGAAAATATCCATGTAAGCATTTAAGAAATTCTCCTTGCCCGGGAAAAGCCAATCGCATGACGACAATATTGCAATTAATGAAATCGTCGCTATTATTAATTTTTTTTTCACAAATCGGCTCCTTTTTCCATAAAAATACTGCCCAGAGAGTATTATAGCATGCTTATATGCAAAATCATTGCATATATGGTTTTTCTTTACCGAAAATATCGTATAAAAATTCCGGATAAAATACGATTCCGAACTTGGGAATGGAATAGAAGATACTTGCGTCGACTTGATAATACACAGGACTTTCCCCTGTGCAAACTGAACAATAATAAGACTTCGAATGGCTTAATTGGAAAAACAAGCCCCATTCGGCTGTAATTACCATCAAGCCAGTGCCTTCGAAAGGTATATTTATTTTAAAACCCAAGCCAGAATGCAATGCCATCCGATTATCCGAATACTCGTATTCCCCGCCGACCCCGTCGTTGAAATGATTCATCATAAACGCAAAACCGAGTATCCCGAAAAAGTTTATCCTGCTGTAAGGATTTGGGGATAAATGAAGGCTGAAATTCAAGCTTTTGTGCAAGCTGGGCCCTTTAGCTTTATTGAGTTCAACTATTTTATTGTTTTTTGAAAACATGTATGCCGCTTCCAAAGTTAAAAAATCAAGCAAACCGTATTGCAAAGAAGCGCCGTATGAAAACAATCCTTCGTAAGAAATATCTACATCGCCTTTTGGCTGGTATTGTGTTTCGACCAATGTGTTTGTGCCTATCATAGGTCCAATTCCGATGAATTTTGCATAAGGATGGTAAAGCGCTTTTTCTTCCTCTTTTGGAGCTTCCCTTTGAGCAAAAACATTAACGCTGACAAAAAGCATGAGTATTGCGATAATCATTTTCTTGAAAAGCCTCAAAGCATTTTGAGATGTCATATCGATTACCTCTTTGGTTGTGATTGATTTTATTTCAGCTAATTTTTCTGCAGTTTTTATTATATAAGCCGGCTCGTTGCGCTTGCCACGAAATGGTGACGGCGCCATCCAAGGGGAATCTGTTTCCAATAAAACCCTGTCGAGCGGCGCTATTGCAGCAATAGGCGCTGTTTTACTCTTGTTGAAAGTAACATTTGCTGTGAAAGATACATCGAAGCCCAGCTTAAGCGATTTTTCAAGCATTGATTCGTCGCCGGAGAAGCAATGCAACACCCCTGTGAGTGTTCCATCTTGCTCATGTTCAAGTATTTCGAGCAAATCTGCATCGCTGTTTCTGTTATGAACGATTATCGGCAATTTTGCTTGTTTAGCAATTTTTAATTGAGCTGTAAATGCTGCTTTTTGCACATCTGGCGGCGCGAAATCATAATAATAATCGAGACCAATTTCACCTATGCCTACTACTCTTTTATTGTCGAGCAGCTTTTCAATTTCCTTCAAGGCATTATCGGTGCAATCGTTAGCATTGTGGGGATGTATGCCAATTGCGCAATATATTCTGTCTTCGGATTCCGATAGAGATATTACCCGCTCGAAAAATTTCGGCTCAATTGCTGGAATTATAATAGCCTTAACGCCTGAATCGAAAGTCCGGCGAAGCATTTCTTCGCGGTCATCGTCGAACGCCTCCACATCAAGATGAGCATGAGTATCTATCATTAAATTTGCTTATTTCATTGTTTTAATAAAGTTTATTACTTCCTCGGCATGTCCTGCGACTTTAACCTTTCGATAAATCTGCTTAACCAAACCATCTTTGCCGATAATGAATGTGCTGCGCTCGACCCCCATATATTTCTTGCCATACATGGACTTTTCTTTCCAAACATCGTAGTCAACGCATATCTTTTTATCTGTATCGGCGACAAGTTCGAAGTTCAGCTCATATTTTTCTTTAAATTTTGCGTGCGATGCAGCTGAATCGGGGCTGACGCCAATTACAACCGCGCCCAAAGATGTAATCCTATGCATACTATCCCGCCAGTCGCAGGCTTCGGCAGTGCAGCCGGAAGTATTATCCTTTGGATAAAAGTATAATACAACGATTTTTCCAGTGTAATCAGCTAGATTATGTATGTTTCCGTCTGCTCCGATAAATTCAAATTGCGGCGCAGGACTATTTATTTCTATATTCATTTTATTTCCTCAGCATTTAAAATGAATAGAGACGAAATATATTAAAAATTAATATCCGTTAACATAATTAATCTCATATTACGCATTAGAAATAGTTAAATGTACTAAAAATGGCTGCCAATCAAGAAAATCCCCCTACCCCCTTTTTCAAA
>CAYLSY010000212.1:0-4853 GCA_964386275.1 uncultured Hyphomicrobiales bacterium | reverse complement strand
TTCCAGTCCGAAAGCCTCAAGCGCTTTCAATTCAAATACCGATGGGGCATTGCAGTTTTCAATCAACATTAAATTAGCCGCTGCAAACACAGAATCTCGTGTTTCGGTGTCCACAGTTTCGAATTTTCCGCTTTTGACGGCTACAGAATGAATGGTCTCGACTGCGAAGTAAGAAGAAATAAGTCTATCTCGGAATAAATCCCACTCGTTTGAATAAGGGCTAGTCTTATATTCAAGTCCGCCGATTACCAACGGCGAAACTGGCGTTACTTTAAAGCTTCCTTCACAATGGGCATACAATGAAGAGTCTTTCAAAGCGGCTGCCAATGCCCTTTGAGTGGCTTTCAGAAGGTCCGGGTCATAGACTTTGGCTTCATCTTCAACTTTTCGGAAACGTATCGATGCCCAGCCGATTCCAACTGATTTTGACAAAGTGGCTGATTCGACTGCAACAATTTCGACACGCAATAAGTTCTTAAATAGCGATATATTGATAAAAATTAATTCGTCGGCTTTAAGTCTTTTAGCGACTTCAATTGCCGTTGGGCTGCCGTTTTCCTGTTTGATTTGCGCTATTGCGCTATCCCGGGAGCTATCGGAGCATAAGGTCAGCGACTTTGTCAAACCAACAGCATAATTTATGGCGGCAAGCGCCTTCATTTGACTGATTTCATTAGCCGAAGGATGTATCTTAACTTCGGGAATGAACATTTTTTTTACTTCCTTTGCAGCTTCATTGTCATCTGTCTGAGCATACAGAATGAGTGGAAATAAAAAAACAACGATAAAAGCTGCCAACGAAAATATTTTATTATTGCTCATCTATTCAAATATCATTTATTAATCGGTTTAACAATTTCGACAACTGAATCCCTTACAGGATAACGCTTTTCGTCCGACGGACTTGGCGGCTTCATCGACGTATTCACATTTCTGCCGGTAAATAATTCAGAAACAGAAATGGCGACTGTAAACTTCAAAGCTCCATAATCAAGCGGGTATTCCTCGCCCAAATCAAAATATCCAGCAGAATAACCGGCTTCGATTTCCAACCAATCGCCAGTCCCAAGAAAATATGGTTTGAAACCGACTCCGAAACTAAAGATGAAACCTAATGTTAACTTGTTATCTACGTTCAGCGCTTTTAAAACATAACGTTCGCCGATTGCATGTTCCGGCTCGGCGCCGGAATACTCGTAAATTGTTTTATAATAGTTGCTTTCGTTATTGAACCTGAAGGCAAGCCCAAAACCGCCATAAACCGAAAGATACGGCAGCAGACGAAACTTGAGCGCCGGTTCGAAAGTTAACGACAAAGCGTCGGTAACAACCTCGTGAAGCGCTCGTTCGGAAACAGTCTGTCCGTCTATGGTTTTTGATATGCTGTATTCATTTTCCAAATTTGCTTTTCCGATTAGCAATCCTGTTTTCATACTAAGGCTGAACTTACGGGAAATGGGTATATCCGCAAATAATCCAACCGCCCCGCCAAATTCCGTCGATTTGGCATTGTGCGGGTCGCTTGCAGACAAAAAACCAAATCGATTTAAATCAATTGACCAATAGTTGAATCCCGCGCTTCCATATAACCCGTATGACATTTGCTGAGTTTGCCCGTACGAGTAAACGCTGCAAATGACAATGAGCAGCGTGATTACAGAAATATTTCTAATTCTATTTTTCATAAGCAGTTGAATTATATGATACTTTATTTTGTGACTTATGTAATATCAGCCAGAATATTAACTCGTCATTCTGCACGCTTCAAAAAAAACAGAGCCGCAGCGAAAGATGGTTCAATCGCTCCACTTCGTTTTGCTCAGAATGTCTTTTTTTTTAGAACTATTTATTTATAAGACGAATTGAGGATGTGTTCAGTTTATTTCGAACAGAATCGAATGAATAGAATACAAAATATACCCCAAAAAGCATCATTCCGGCTTGAGAACCTGTGATATAAACTTACCAAGTGTCTCATTCCCACAAACATGAAATACAGCTAAGCTAAAGCAGGTGGCAATTGCCGCCTGCTTTACTCATTGTTTTGTTCACGATAGCTGTCTTCGTCTATGTTTCTTTCTTTCGCACGCTTGTATTCGTTGAATTTATACGAGAACCCAAGGAAAATAATCGGACTTTCTCTTAGGCGCTCAGAAACGTAGCTGAAATCTGTTCCGTAATATTCGGAAGCGAATTTTGATGTCTGGAGAATGTCCCTAGCTCTTAAGTTAATAGAACCATTCCCATTAAATAAATCAATTTTCAAGCCTAGATCCAGCGAGAAATCCTCTTTGCTCTTGCCGGAAAATCCTTGGGGTCCGAAGCCACCGCCGGGACCTCCGCCGCCGGGACCTCCACTAAGGCCTCTTGACGATGAAAGCATCACGCTTGGAGAGCGGTAGTTAAACATAAGCTGCAGGTCAACAATTTGAAAGATATTGAATGTGGAATTGATTCTGCCGTTCCAGCTCCAGCTTTTTGTTTCGCCGGTATATTGGCTGCTTTTGTCGATTTCCGCATGATAGGAACTGATGCTGCCGTTAATACGCCACCATTTGCCGAAATTCTGCGTTGCGATTAGTTCCAAGCCAAGGCTATAGCCGCTGTTTAAATTCCCATAAGTCGTAACTGTTGTTATGCTGTCGACCAGAGTAGAAAAGCGGGTAATCATGTCCTTGGTATAACGGTAGAAAGCTGAAATATTGACAGATGTTGTTGGTAAATAGAACAAGTATCCGAATTCAAGCGCATCCGAATACTCCGGCTTTAAATCGGGATTACCGTAGCTGATATTTCGCGGGTCGGTATTATCTATAAACGGGTCGAGCGAACGAAACGAAGGACGTGTAATGCGGCGGCTATAGCTAAGATTAACTGAATTTACCTCCGATAAGTTGTATTTCAAATGCAGCGTAGGAAAGAGGCTGAGGTAATCGTTT
Organism: uncultured Hyphomicrobiales bacterium; assembly: GCA_964386275.1. Taxonomy (GTDB): domain Bacteria; phylum Bacteroidota; class Ignavibacteria; order Kapaibacteriales; family UBA2268; genus CAYLSY01. The sequence goes on along the minus strand of CAYLSY010000212.1, from coordinate 1,914 downwards.
TTGCCTTCGCTTTTAATAAGATTTTGCTGGGAATCGTTCTTTGTTGTTGTAATATCCGTTATTGTCTCTTCGGCTCTTAATCCAACTTGGTAGCCAAGATTACTGATTTTATCCTGAAAAGTAAAATATGCTGAAACAACGTTTTCATGGTATTTAAAATGCTTGGAATTATCATAATTTACCAACCAGTCCTGGGATGTCGTATCATAATCGTAATACTTGAAGTCATTGTCGATTGTGCGCAATACTGCTTTGGCGCCCATATCCAGTCTCGAATCGTCGCCGAAAGGTCTTGAATAATCCGTTTGAAGAGTCAGCACAGAGCTGAGGTTGTCCGAATAGTTTTTATTGAAAATTGTATAAAAATTTTGCAACCCGTCGTAGTAATAACGGGAATAATTTGTCGAACCGGTTCTGGAAAACGAAGAGAACACAACATCGGCAGTCAATTCGTGCATTTTACCGGTAAAAGGCTTTTTATAATTCAAGCTCAAATCGAAATTTTTGCCGTCGTTGTCGGATGCATTATTTTGAGTATTTAGCGAAGTAATACCTTCGAATAAATTAGCGTCGATATAACTTGTCGTATCCCTCGACCTTCCGTCCGAAAAACCATAACCAGATGACAAAATAAAATTATGTCCGTCGATAGTAAAATCAATTCCCCCTCTGAAATTATGAAAATTATGCTTGCGGTCGCTTTCACCGTTTTGCTCAGAGGTATAGGTGGTATCGTTTACTATTGAAGTGGTGTTGACGGTGGAGGTGCCGGGCATATGCCCCAAGCGCACCCCATAGTTTAAGAACGTGTTGAAATCGCCTTTTCTGACATTCAAATTTATGTTGCCATTATATTTATCCTTTGTGCCAACATTGACCGAAACCATTCCGTTATAACCAATATCATCGTTTTTCTTCATAATGATATTGATAATACCGGTAACGCCTTCTGGGTCGTATTTTGCCGAAGGGTTAGTGATAAGTTCAATACGGTCGATGTTCTCCGCAGGGATTTGTTCCAAAGCGGTCGCCTGGTCAACACTCATCAAACTTGAAGGCTTGCCGTCGATAAGGATATTGACGCTGCTGTTGCCGCGCATGCTGACGTTGCCTTCGATATCTACGGTAATCGAAGGAATGTTCTGCATAACATCAATGGCAGAGCCGCCAGCGGCTGATAAATCCTTGCTTACATTAAAAACTTTTTTGTCAATGTCGTAAGAAACATATTCTCTTTCTGCTTCGACAACAATTCCTTCGGCTGTAACCGGAATCGGAGTGAATTTAATTTCGCCGATGTCGAGCGGAGTATTTTTCGGGCTGAGAATTATATTGTCAATATCATATTTTTGGTAACCAATAAATTTAATTTCAATGCGAAATTTACCATACGGCAGGTTTTCAAGCACAAAGGAGCCGTCTTCCTTCGAAATAGCTCCAGTAATCAATGTTGTATCCTTCATTGTTCGGTAAATGTAAACACTGGCGTAATGAACTGGTTTTTTTGTTTGCTCGTCAATAATTCTCCCTGAAATTTGGGCATCGCCGGTTTTCGAAAGGTTTCCGCCTCGGTTCGGTTGCTGTGCGCTAAGCATGTTATATGTCAACAGAATAATAGTAATTAATCCTAAAGCCTTCTTGTAATTCATATTTCTCTTTCGTTTCTTTTTTTCCAAAAATTTATGTGGAATAGACGTTATTAAATACGAATTGGTTTAATAATCAGATGGAATTTGAAGAAGAAAATCGACAAAAATGACGAAGTTTCTTGATTTAGCTTATATGGGGATTCTAATCCAAGTTGCAGTCTTGAAAGGAATTATTAAAATATTTGCAAAAGCAGAGCGTTGTCTCTGTTGAAAAAAAGCTAAATGCGCTGCTCCTGTAAGTGTATTGAATGCTTAAATTTTAAAA
>CAYLSY010000211.1:0-4961 GCA_964386275.1 uncultured Hyphomicrobiales bacterium | reverse complement strand
AAAAACAAGAAACCACAATATCATAATAGATTTCAACGTAATACCGATAACACGAAAACTCAGCTGAACAAGCAGCCGAAACAAATTCAGGAAAAACCGCAAAACGCAAATATTGCGATTGTGCAACATCAGAATGAAATAAAAAAAGATACTCGAAAGGAAGTATTCAATAAAAATCAGCCAAAAGAAAAACAAGGCGGGCAAATGCTTCTATCGGTAGTAGTGCCTTTATATAACGAAGAAGAATCACTGCCCGAGCTGTCCTTGCTTTTGGAAGAGGAATTGAATAAAATTGCCAAAAATAGATGGGAAGTAATCTTTGTCGACGACGGTGCAACCGACGGCTCTTATCAACAAATAAAAGCAATAAACAACCGGAATAGGAACTTCCACGCCATCCGCTTTCGCAGAAATTTCGGCAAGGCTGCTGCTTTGACTGCAGGATTCGGTGCAGCAAAAGGTTTGATAGTTGTTACCATGGACGCAGACTTACAGGACGACCCTACGGAAATTGCGCCTTTGATTTCGAAACTGAAAGAAGGTTTCGACCTTGTTACGGGATGGAAAAAGAAGCGTCATGACCCAATTACTAAGACTTTGCCGTCAAAAGTAATTAACAAGATTACTTCCATAATGACCGGAATGAAACTCCATGATATGAATTGTGGTTTAAAGGCTTATCGCTCGGAAGTTACGAAATCGTTAAATATCTACGGCGAGATTTATCGCTATATTCCCGCTTTAGCTAAGTGGGAAGGTTTCCGGGTTACAGAACTGCCGGTTAAGCACCATAAAAGACGCTACGGTAAGTCAAAATTCGGTTTTTCGCGTTTTATCAAGGGCTTTTTAGACTTGATTACTGTTATGTTTACAACGAGATATTTGAAACGTCCATTGCATTTCTTTGGCACAATCGGTAGTTTGTTTGCGCTTGTCGGGTTGGGATTGGACATCTATCTTGTTATAGAGTGGATTCTTGGCGAGACGTATTTATCGAATCGTCCGTTGGCATTGTTTGGAATAGCGTTAATTATTGTCGGAGTGCAGCTGTTCTCTTTCGGACTTGTTGGCGAGATGATTACTAAACGCTCGACTGATAAACAATCTTTTAATATCAAAGAAAGAATATAAGCTTAATAAATATATAAAGTGAAATTATGAAGAAGATTTTTCTGATTGCCTTAGGATTGATATCATTGACATCGCTTGCGATGGCTCAAATAAGCACTCGGACAATTAATTTCAACAAGAACTATTTAACCGCTGGGATTGTAACGACATGGATAATTGGCGACAATCCAAATTCTGCCCCGTTTTTTGAGCGTGACCCCGATAAACCCGCTGTTTATGGAGGAAGTCTAAATGGGGTTCAAGCTGGTCTTGGTTTAAAATATGGTTTCGTGCTTGATGACCAAGGCGATTTTGTCATTCCTATTGGTTTTGATTATACCGACTTTAACTCTTCGGAGCGTACGCCAGTAACTCGTGATTGGACAATATATGTGGATTATAAAGTTAATGCTTATTCTTTATCTACTGGATTGAATTGGTTTTTTTATAAATTCTCCAATGTCAATGTCAGGTCTTATCTTGGTTTTTTAATTAAAGGCAACTATATCGAACATGGTACTAAGACGACAAAAGAACATTTTAGAAGTAATGATTCGCTATATATAAAAACAGAAAGAATTAAAGACGATATTTTCCGGCTTGGCGCAGAAATTACCCTTGGTTTCGAAGGCGAAATTTATGAACCGATTTTTATTAACGTTGTTGCTGGTTTGGGATGTCTAAACCTTTTGGGACGCAATGACTCTCGAGGCAATTTATTTGTTGCCATGCCAAGCGCAAATGATTCCAAAAAAGAGACTATAACTTTTTATAATTCAATTACTTTTATGTTAACATACAAGTTTAATTGATTTTTAATTTCACTTGCTTTATTTTTAATTTGTCTTTTCAACAGATTTAACTGAATGAGCGTTCAATATAAAAGCACATGCAAATATTTTTCCGGTGAATCTCCCTGCGCTTTTCATAAGCAAGGGGGTATAAAATGTGATTTATGCACATTCTTTTTACCACGAAACGGTATTATACTTATTATAAAACTTGGCGCAATCGGGGATGTTGTTAGAACTACCCCGCTTTTAAGCAAAATTCAGAAAGAAAATCCATATACAGCGATATGGTGGTTAACGAATCATCCTGAAATTTTACCTGAAGACATTGACAAAGTTTTGCCGTTTAACCTTGAGTCAGTTTTGACTTTGCAAGCCACTGAATTTTCATGGATTATTAATTTAGACAAGGACCCGCACGCCTGCGGTTTGGCTTCGACTCTAAAAACAGAAAAATTGTCAGGATATGTCTTAAAAGATGGGAAACCAGCTCCGGCAAACGATTTAGCCTTGAACAAGTATTTAACCGGCATTTTTGATGATGTAAGCAAGTTAAATAAAAAATCTTATCTCCAAGAAATCTTCGAAATTTGCGGTTACGAGTTTTCAGGTGAAGAATATAGTATTCGTTCACATTACTCGTTTGACAACATTATTCCGAAAAACGGCTCTATTGCCGTTGGTTTGAATACCGGTTGCGGCGAACGCTGGGTTTCGAGAAAATGGGGTATGGCTAAATGGGAAGAATTGATTAAAATTCTCAAAAAAAACGGTTATTTCCCTGTTCTGCTCGGAGGCGAAAAGGAACATGTTGAGAATTTCGAGATTGCCAAGCATACAAACGCCTATTATCCGGGTTTTTATCCTCTGACAGAGTTCATTTCTCTTGTCGACAATTGCGACGTCGTCGTTACAAGCGTTACCATGGCTTTGCATATTGCGATTGCAAGAAAGAAAAAAATTGTGCTGATGAACAATATTTTCAATCCAAACGAGTTTGAGCTTTATGGTCGCGGAATCATTATCCAACCCGAAAAGGAATGCAAATGCTTCTATAGCCCAATATGCAAAAACGAAGAGTACTTTTGCCTCGATTCGCTGTCGCCTGAGGCTGTGTTCAAAGCCATAGAACAAGTTTTAGAAAAGTAAGCCCTACTATGTCTGCTGTAGTTACAAGAAAATGTTTCCTGAAAGCTGCCATTTATCTTGCCGTTTTGTTTTTTGCTGGCTGTAACACTTCTTTGCATTGCCAAGCCAGAATTGGAAAGATATTTATTGACAACCATCCCGTTTTCGATTCAACATCTACTGGCTGGTTCTTTTGGGGCGATTTTGCCAACTTCTTTCATGCTACGACCAAGAAACATATCATTGACGACGAGCTGTTGTTTGCGGAAAACGACGTCATTGACGACGATGCCCTCGAGGAAACCGAGCGAAATTTGCGCTCGATGAACTTGTTTACGACAGTTAATATCTATTTAGATTCATCGGGTTACGATACTTACGATGCAATTGTCGAAACAAAAGACCGCTGGTCCTTGCGTCCAAGCATTATTCTATCCTCTGGCGGCGATGCCGAAGCATGGGGCGCTAAACTCGAGGAATTGAACTTTTTAGGGTATGGCTACCGTCTGAAAGGCGAACTTATTCACCGTTCGGAGAATTCAATCGGATGGCAAGGAACTGCAGAACTCGAGCAAAGAAGGTTGTTCCGTTCGGAAATCTCGGTCGCTTGCACTCTTTTTGCAAATAAATACAGAACAGAAGAAAATATTAGCCTGAAGCAGCCATTTAGAACTCTATCATCGAAGCAAACCTTTGGCATTAACCTAACGAATAACTACGGCAGTGATTTACTTTTCCCAAATAATAATTCGTCGTTCGAATTGATGAATTTTCACGAAAGACGCATCGGCGCTTGGTGGGGACGCGCTTGGAAAAATATCGACCGCGTGTTTTTTACCATTTACGGTGAACTTGAAGATGTTGCGCGCTCAAAGCCTGAATGGGAAAGGGCTTACGATAATTCCGGCAAATTGCTATTGGGTTTTTCCTCTTCTTCCGAAACATTCGACAAGACAACGAAACTAAACGGCTACCTTGATGAAGATATACCCGAAGGCGGCTGGGGTCAGGCTGTGCTTGGCAAAACATTTCCTATCGGTTCGAAAGGCGGTCAAGGTTTTTATTACGTTGCGGCTCAAGGCGAAAAATCGTACTATAAAGATAATTTATATGTATTTGGACAAGTTACAGGCGCAAGTTGTTTCTATAAGAGTTATGCAGCATATACATATCAAGAGTTTCTCGGAATCGCCTTCTATCGTTTTAACGATAAACTATTGCTTGCCGGTCGAATCCGTCAGCAAAACGTATGGAATTGGAGCAAGCTCCGGCAACTTGTGTTGGATACTGAAACAGGTTTACGCGGTTATGCTTTAAATAAACTGATTGGCTCAAACAGAATAATAGCCAATATCGAAATGCGTTTCTTTCCAGATTTGCCCATTTGGATTTTCAACTTGTCTGCTGTTGGTTTCTGGGATACTGGCGCCATTTGGAATCAAAATACCAAGCTGATACATACCCGCTGGCATAATTCACTTGGATTCGGTATTCGCATTCACGACATGAAATCGAGCGGCAGCAACGGCATTTACAGGCTAGACTTAGCATTTAACTTCGATGAACGGCGATTCGGTGAAATTATTTTTACAACCGACCAACTCTTCTCTGTCTTCCAGCGCCACGATTACCGTTTGCCGCAAATCTATGGGCTGGAATTCGACGGAGAGTAGGGAAGAAATTATGAATTAAGAATTAAGAATTAAGAGTAATGAGTTATGAATTAGGAATTAAGAATTAAGAGTAATGAGTTATGAATTAAGAATTAAGAGTTAAGAATTAAGAGTTAAAAGTTAAGAATTAAGAGTAATGAGTTATGAATTAGGAATTAAAAGTTAAAAGTTATGATTTGGTGCAATAGTATGAAATTATAACCTTATTCTTTTCCCCCTTTGCAAAAGGGGGTAGGGGGATTTTATTATTAATTAAACA
>CAYLSY010000210.1:0-4968 GCA_964386275.1 uncultured Hyphomicrobiales bacterium | reverse complement strand
AAATTATTATTATATTTGTATTCTATTTTACAAGAAATCATTGCTTCTTTTCAACTTGACTATCTAAGAGAAGCAACAATCGTCATTATTAATTTTACAAAGCGTGCCGTATGATTAACGAAGAAATCATTGTTGAAAGCTCAAACCAAGAACAACCAACAGAACAGATTTACCCTGAAACTTCAGCTGCAGAAACCCTACCGAATGCCGAAGAAACCCAAGCAAACACTCTAGTGGCAGAAATAGCTCCCAAGCCTGCGGTTTCAACCGAGCAATCGCTGGCGGCAGCCGAAGAACAGGTTGAAGACCAAGTGGTCGTATCAGTTTCCGACAATGAACCTCAAGCAGAAACAACCGCTCCGATTCAAGAATCAAGCGAAATCCCCCAGCCAGTTGAACCAGTTTCAACAATCTCAGCCGAAGCAATAAATGCCGAAGCTACTACTGCCGAAGCCCAAATCGATGCTCCCGAAACTGGAGTAGCATCTGCATCGGATGAAGCAGCAGACGCAAAATCAGCTCGCAAGGAGCGTCAGGAACATTTCGAAAAAGTGTTCGAAGCTCTGAAAGAAATCAAGGAAAAAAACGAGCCGATTGAAGTTAGGGTTAAAGCTAGAATTCGCGGAGGACTTCGGGTTATTTACAACGAAGCGCCGTTGTTTTTGCCGGCTTCGCATTTCGGCATCAAGAAGACGCCGTCAGAAACAGAATTACAAGATACAATCGGTAAAACAATCCAAGTTTTCGTTCACGAACTTCAGGAACAGGAAGATGGCAGAAAGACCGTGATTGTCAGCCGAAAAAGAATGCTAACCGAGCATTTTTGGAACCAAATTCAAGTTGGACAGGAAATCGAAGGCAAAGTGTCTTCTGTGGCAAGTTTCGGCGTTTTTGTCGATATCGGCGGTTTGGAAGGATTAATTCATATATCGCGACTATCGCGCATCCGCGTTGATAATCCGGCGACGCTTTATAAAAAAGGTGATGTGGTCAAGGCGGTTATTGTCGAAATCGACAAGGAAAATAATCGAATTGCCCTAAGCCGCAAAGAGCTTGAGGATTCTCCGTGGAAAGGTATTGCCGCAGAATTTCCGGTTGGCTCAATTCATAAAGGAATTGTTCGCAGAATGACCAGCTTCGGCGCATTTGTCGAAATTAAACCCGGAATCGACGGTCTGCTGCGAATTAGCGAAATGTCTTGGGCTAAGCGTGTTCGCAAACCATCGGATGTATTTGAAGTTAACCAAGAAATTGATGTTAAGATACTCGAAGTATCCGAAGAACAGAAAACCGTATCGTTGAGCTATAAGAAAACAACCGAGAATCCTTGGTTTGCCTTTGCCGAAAAATACACCGTAGGCGCTACTTTTAATGGTATTGTTATGCAAACATCCAAAAATGGCGCCGTCATTCGCCTGAATGACGAAATCGACGGTTTCATGCCCAAGAGCAAGATGAGAAACTTGACTCAAGGCAAGCGCATGCCATTCGAAAACGGTGATTCTATCGAGGTTGAAATTTCCGATTTTTCGGCTAGCGAAGAGTCTCTAATTTTAGCTCCAAAGCAAGAAGAAAATTATTCCGAAAGCAATTCGTCAAAACAAAAAAAGGGAGCAGCCCAACCGATTGATGCCAACTCGGCAAAGAATCAGGGCAGTTTCACATTGTTGGATTTGATTTCAGATAAAGAGAAGAACTCTCTATATCAAAACATGCCCGAATAATAATGAGCAATAAGTTATTTTCTATTAATTGCATAAGTAATTTTGAAAAAAAAGCGGATAAAAAATGTTATTTAACTTTTATTTATTCGCTTTTTTTCATTCTACTGGTTTTGCCGTGCGAGCTTGTTTCTCAAGGTAGAGCCTCATCCGCATTTATTTCCGCCGATACTTCCAAAACCATCTTGATTAAACCAAATGAGCCAGAACCTCTTAAAAGACTAACCGGCGACACATTCGACCTGAAAATTCCTAGTAGAACTGAGGAAACCGCTAAACCCGGGCAATATTCCAAACGATATACTCCGGCTCAAGACAGCGCATATTACAAGGCAATCAAGCAAAGATTGCCCATCAACACGCGCTTTCAAAACGATATTAAAATGTTGACATACAAATACAATTCATCGTCGCGTGAAAACGACCCATGGGAAAATGCAAGAAATAACATGAATATTCCTCATGAATTTCTATTGCCATCGGATGTTGAACGGGCTTCGTATCAATATGGCATTCAAATGTCGCAATACGTGCCGTTTATGAAGACCATTCCTCAATTCGGCATGACTGTATCGCTATCGACCATCGGCAAGCTTTTAGGAATGGAAGAGGACGTTTCGCCTGTAATTAAATATGAGTTGGAATATACTTCTGATGTGGAAGTGGTCGTTTATTCCATGCAAGCTGTTGTGATTGCAACAATAATTAAAGGAATTCAACCAGCGGGCTTTTATACATACACTTGGAACGGCCGCAACGATGTCGGCTTGGTCATGCCTCACGGCGACTACGTCGCTGAAGTAAGAATCGGTAAATCAAAGTTTATCAGAAAGCGAATTGTTATTTATTAAGTAACTGTATGACATGATATTTATAGATGACGTTGGTTGTTTTAAAAAATTTCTGCCAAACATATCTATTTACTACTGTATATTAACGAATAGCATTACGATTTCAAAAAAAGCTATGTCTGATATTCTTTATATTGAATCCATAAGAGCCATCGGAAAATCATCAAATTGTCTTGTAACTATCGCTCATGGCGAATCTTACAAAATTTCCACCGATATAATTCTATCATATTCGCTTGCCAAAGGACAAAGTATCGACAAGGAACTGTTCGAGCAAGTACTTAATAAACAAAGAATTACTGAAGCAAAGCAAAGAGCCTATAACTATGCTGCATATAAACCTCGCTCTACCAGACAGGTTGAACAAAAACTCCACTCTATCGGCTTTTCAAAAGATGAAACAGCTGTAGCAATAGATTTCCTTAAGGAATTCAAGCTGCTTGACGATAAAAAATATGCCTTGGAAATAGCTGCCAGCCTATCTAAGAGAAAAAATTTTGCCGCTTCGAGAATTGTTATTGAACTGCAAAAAAAAGGAATCGACAAATCCTTAGCCCAAGATGCTGTTGAAATGACTTATCCTTATTCTCAAGCCGACGATATGGCTTTGGCTGCCGCAAAGAAGAAATTACGACTCATTTCCGGCAAATCTCCGGAAAAACAAAAAAAAGCGGTTATCAACCATCTGATTACTGCCGGCTTCGATTGGGACACGGTTTCGAGGACAGTGAAATCGGTCGGTTTATCTGCGCTTCTGTTCTTTGCGTTAACGATTCATTCTGCTTTTGCCCAGACAAGCTCTGCTGATACTCTTTGCAAATTGCGATTACCCGAAACCATTAATGACTATCAACCAACCATTATTCCTGTCGTTACCCCCGACGGCAGATATTTGTTTTTTGACCGAAAGGTGCATCCGCTCAACTCCGGCGGCATTTCGGACAATGATGAAATCTGGTACAGCGCTCGTACTTTTCCTTTCGTTTGGAATATTGCCGAAAGACTCGCTTCACCGCTGAACAATAAGCAATCGAATGTGCTGTTTTCGCTCAACGCCGACGGGCAAAGGGCGCTGGTTTATACGACAATTCAGCCTGAAAACAATAATACGGGCGAAGGTTTCTATTTTTTTGAGCGCCGGGGTTTGGATTTCATCAATCCTCAGCCCATTGAAATCGAAAACTACTATAATAAGTCGAAAAATTTCTATGCGTGCGCCTCTGCCGACAGCAAGGTGATTTTGCTGTCCGTAGAGCGCGACGACGGCAAGGGCGGCAAAGATATTTACATTTCTACAAACATCGACGGAATAAAATGGAGCGAACCGGTGAATCTAGGCTCAAAAATTAATACCGACGGGGAAGAAGAAGCGCCGTTTCTTGCCGCGGACATGAGGACTCTTTATTTTGCCTCGAATCGTCAAAATGGAAGCGGTGGCTTGGATTTGTACGTCTGCCGCAGAATCGGCGACGATTGGTCTAATTGGAGCAATCCAATCAGTCTTGGAAGCCGCATCAACACTAAATTCGACGATAATGGAATATATCTTTCTTTTTTGAGCGATACTGCCTACGTCGTTTCCCACGACACTACGGAAAACCGTAAGGGGATATATGCCGTATGCTTGCCGGATAGTTTGAAACCATTGCCGTATGTGGCTTTTTCAGGATTATTGTTCAAGGATGATGGCAAAATATTACGAGAATTGGCTGCTAAAGCTGTTTTTAGGATTCTACCTAATGCTCAAGATACAATAATTTATATTAATGAAGCCGAAACATACAACGTTAATTTTACGTTGGAAAAAGGATACTTATACAAAATTACGGCTATGGCAGACGGTTTTGAAGATTATGAATTTAGCATTGATGCCCGCGACATAAACAAGATTACTCATATTCAAAAAGATATTGTATTTAAACCTCGAAATACAGATGGGAACGGTAATGCAGATGGCTTCGGCATTGCTTACGTATCTGCAAAACCGGCAATCGATCAAGTTACTATACATTTTGAATATAATGAATTTACTTTGACAAACGCTGCAAAAGACTCTCTGAATGCGCTTGTCGAGGCAATTCGGAATCATCCAGTGAGGTTGCTTGTTACCGGATTTACCGATACACTTGGTAGCGAATCCTACAATTACGAATTGTCTAAGTTAAGAGCTAAAGAAACTGCAGCCTATCTTTATAGTCTTGGTTTGCCCCGAAATGCAGTCCGAGTCGAGTTTAAGGGTGAAATTAACCCTGTCTCGTCTATCGATGCTGATAATCGCCGAGTTGAAATAACAATAATCGCTTCAAAATAATTATTTAAAGATACCTCTGGCATATTACTTTCGTAGGAGCAATTTATGAATAGCCCCTACAGCTGTATGTTTGAGTATATTTCTA
>CAYLSY010000209.1:0-4987 GCA_964386275.1 uncultured Hyphomicrobiales bacterium | reverse complement strand
ATCACGCGGCCGGGTAATAGTAATTGATTTCGTGCTGCCTGAAATTCGCTTTTCGGGCAGCGGAATTTGTTTTTTGCCGGATAGATACAGCCCTGTGAGGGATTTTTCGGAGTCGAGTAATTCTTCGCTTGTGCCGGAAAACATGACTTCGCCGCCGCCGCTGCCGGCTGCAGGGCCCATATCAATGATTTTATCGGCGCAAAGAATAATATCCGGGTCATGTTCTACGACTACAATGGTATTGCCGAGATTTCGCAGCTTAAAAAGGATATCGACGAGTCTTTTAGTATCGCGGGGATGCATACCGATGCTCGGTTCATCCAGCACATATAGAGTGCCGACAAGAGCCGAGCCAAGAGCAGTCGATAGGTTAATTCTCTGCATTTCGCCGCCTGATAACGTGTGGCTAAGCCGGTCGAGCGTCAAATAGTCAAGTCCGATTTCCACGAGCAAACGCAGCCGCCAGCGGATTTCCTTGATTACTTGCGAGGCAATTTGTGCTTCGTGTTCGCTTAATTCTATGGAATCGAAGAAATTAAGCAACTCGCCGAGAGGCATTTTGATTAATTCCGGTATGTTTTTGTTGCGAAAAAATACTTGTCGTGCAGATGTCCTGATTCGCGAGCCTCCGCAAGCCTTGCAGCGGGTATAGCCGCGATAGCGTGCAAGCATAACTCGGTTTTGCACCTTGTATGACTTTTCATCCAACATCGTAAAGAAACCGTTAATTCCGATAAAGTTGCCGAAACCTTCCCAAACCATCCGCTGCTGCTCTTCGCTCAGCTCGCAATATGGAACTTCTATTGGAATATTACGCTTAGGAGCTTCCAAAAGCAATTGACGGTGATATTCCAGATGGTTCTGCGAACGAAACGGGGCTATGGCGCCCTTTCGAAGTGATAAATATTTATCCGGAATGACCAAATCCTCATCTATGTCAATCGTTCTGCCGAAACCTTGGCAATTTGGGCATGCGCCGTAAGGATTGTTGAAAGAAAACAAGCGCGGCTCTGGTTCTTCGTAAACAATATCGCAATCAGGGCATTCGAAGTGCGAACTAAAGCGCAATTCGATTTGCGTCGTCAAGTTTCTAATTGTAACATGCCCGCCGCCTTCACGTAAACCCGCCTCGACTGATTCCGCCAATCTGCTCAAAGTATCTGAATTATGCGAAAAAACAAGCCTATCGACCAAGATGAAGATATCTTGCGGCTTATCTTCTGCCGACGGCTCATAATCATCAAAATCTGCCGGAACATCTGAGGTTCGACGCACAAATCGAGTAAAGCCAAGTTTCTTGTATGTTTCCAACTCCACTCTGATATTGCGGGCAGAAGCCGTAAGCGGAAACATTACGTATAGCTTGTCGTCGTCGTTCAATTTCTTTAGCTCCGTCATTATTGTATCAGGCGAATCCTTTTGAACCGGACGACCGCAGCGGCAGATGGTTTTGCCGATTCTTCCGTAAAGCAAGCGGATATAGTCATAAACTTCTGTCGTTGTGCCGACAGTTGAGCGGGGATTTTTCGATGACGGGTTCTGCTCAATAGCGATTGCAGGCGGCAGACCTGAAATCAGCTCCACGTCGGGACGGTTCATGCGTTCGAGAAACTGCCGCGCATAAGCCGATAGTGATTCGACGAATCGCCGCTGCCCTTCGGCAAACAATGTATCGAATGCCAGAGAGGATTTGCCGGAGCCGCTAACGCCTGTTATGACAGTGAATTTGTTGTGCGGGATTTCGACGCTGACATTTTTCAGATTGTTCAACTTTGCGCCGTGTATTTTTATTGATTTAGCTTGCATCTTATGATTTTTAAATTTCAATTAAACCCAAACAGCAAAATTAATGAAATTAATCAATGATAATAGTTGGAATTTAATTTTTTTAGCTGTTGATAATTTGTATTTTTGTAGATTAAACTGAATTTTCAATTCATGGTAAACGGAGTGCTTAAAATGAGTATTCGCATGTTTAAAATCGCTTTTACGACGAATAGACTGATTGGAACCGGCCTATTGCTTTTTATCGGATTAATATTTGTATTTGTTGTCGGAATTACGGGTTGCAAGAACAAAGCGGATGCACCTGCAACTGTTCAAAATACAAAGGCAGTTGAAGAAGAAATCTGGAAACTCGAGGAATTTTATTTTACTAAAATGTTCGATGCTCAGCACGACTCTGCATTAACTGTTGCCCATGACAAATATCTTGCATGGACAGATGTGAATCCTGAGCCGTCGAACAAGCAGGAAACCTTGACATTTCTCAAAAAACTGCTGCCAGCACCGAGCGGAATAAAAGTGAGTCTCGAACACAAGGGCATCAGTTTAACTGATAACGCTGCTCTTACCCAAATGATTAGGACAGTCGTCATTCCCGATACAGTTAACCACACTGACAAGACTATTCGGACGAGAATTACACACACTTGGGTAAAAGACGGAGGAAAGTGGAAAATGCTCGGCGGAATGAGCTTTGATTTACATAACGAAGTTGTTAATAATTATAAAAACTAATAAGGATAATATATGAACACAGTAAGAAAATTAGGAGTAATCACAAGCGGCGGCGATTGCGGCGGTTTGAATGCCGTTATTCGCGGAGCGGCTCGCATGGCGCACCATTTGAACATTGAGCTATGCTTGATTCCGAATGGCTATGCCGGTTTATATAATTTACTCAACCTTGTGCCGACCATAATAGACCAAGACCGTGCCGACCGCATCCACTCGGGCGCAGCCGGCTCGGAGGCGGGACACTCACGGGTTAAGATATCGAAAATCAATGACCCTGATAAATACAATAAAATTAAAGAAGGCTTGAAATTTCACGGCATCGACGGTTTAATAATCGCAGGAGGCGACGATACCGGCTCCGTCGTAGTCGATTTGGTGAGCAAGGGTATTCCCTGCGTCCATGTGCCTAAGACGATGGACTTGGATTTGCAGACTTACTCAGTCGGCGGCGATTCGACGATTAACCGCATATCGCGCTTCACACAGGATTTGCGAACAACCGGTTTGACGCATAATCGCGCTTTGATAATCGAAGTATTTGGTCGCTACGCCGGGCATACCGCCTTTCGAGGAGGTATCGGCGCCGATGCCGACTGCGTGCTAATACCCGAAATACCTGTCGATTACGAATATGTTTATGAGCATTTTAAGAAAACATATATGAGCCGCTTGCTTCACAGCGACGTCAAAGGCTCAACCTATATCATTGTTGCCGCCGAAGGCGTCAAGGACAAGGAAGGGAAATACTTTGCGGATTCTACGCTGGGCAAGGATTCTTTCGGACATCAAAAGCTGAGTGGCGCAGGAGCATATATACGACGTCAGCTCGAGAGCTATATGCACCGCGACCCCGACTGGGAGCAGTTTCTAAAAAAAGAAGGTATTTACGTCGAAGGCATATACATGTATCCCGAGATTCGTGAAATTTCTCTTGGACACTTGGTTCGCGCCGGCGATTCGAGCTGCTACGACGTAACGTTCGGCAAGCAGGGAGGCGGAGCAGCTGTATTATTGCTCGCAAACGGCATTAACGGCGTTACCGTCGTCGAAGTCGAGCATCAGGAAATAACATATATGCCGACATCCGAAGCCATCAAGCAGCGATTTGTCGATTTGAACGAAATTTCCTTCTATGAATCGCTCGGCGTCTGCTTCGGGCGCGTGCCTGTCGAGTATCAGCCGATATTCAGGCAGCAAAAGGGGACAGTGCATAGATACCTTTAACAATTAGAAACCTCTGAAAAATAGTCATTCAGAGGCGCTGGTAAAGCTTCGCTTTACTGAAATAGAAATGACACTTTCATTTTTCCCCCTTTGAAAAAGGGGGTAGGGGGATTTTATGATAATCATTACCTTTTTCAACAACTTACGAAATAGGTGTCATTAGGAGCGAAACGAAGCGCCCGGCGAAGAATCCATCTTCCGCTCCCAGACTGGATTCATCGCTTCGCTCTGAATGACAAATTGGAAAATATTCGCTTATTTCAGAGGATTCAGTAAACTAATTTCTTTTCACTAGTTTCAGGTGTATCAGATTTTTATCTTGAAGAACTACCGTTTTTTTTAAAGTAAATGGGTTTATTTTTGAATAATTCATACAATTTTGTTTCAATCGGTGATTTTATTGATTTATATTATTTTATCTTGAAAAAAGGATTAAAGTATTTCATTAAAAAACTAAGAATTAATAATAATGATAGAATAACTTCAAAGTGGGATATTGTTAATAATGAAGTATCCTTTTGGAATCTTGAAATTGTAAACAATAGATGGATTTATTGTTGTTTTTGAGTATTGCGGTAATAACAGACTTCAAATTGATAAGGAAACTTTGAATTACCTGAATAATATACTAATTAATATACCTGTTGAATATAGAAAGAGAAGTGTAGGTAATACAATAAAGAAAAGAATATATAGTCCGGGCTTATTAAGAATGATATTGAACGACCCATCGGAAGCGCCCGATTCGGAATCAATCAGAAGCAGCATAAATGAGATTTTCGAGCAGCTTGAGGAAAAGGATTTAGGCTGGAATATCTGATGCCTTTGCTAAATGATATTGCACATAACTTTAATAATAATAATGAACAAACAGCGTTAATACTGAAAAAATTATTTGAAATTGAAGATGAGTATCTTAAAACTCACAAAAGCGATACTATATTTGGAGTATAAAAAAGTTATTTCTTAGGAACTTGTTGAAATTCAAGAAAAATATTTTGTCAAATTGAAAGAGAACTCGTTTTACGAGTCGCTCGGAGTTTGCTTCGGGCGAGTGTCTATAGATTAGAAGCCGATATTCAGACAGCCGAAGGGGACGTTGCATAGGTATTTGTAGGGAGAAAATAATTATCTGGAAAAAATCTTATGGAAATAATTGAATATAATTCTGAGTTCATTGAAATGATTATCAATGAAAAAACCTGTCTCGTGACAGGTTTTTGGGTGGTTTGGTTTTTATTCC
>CAYLSY010000208.1:0-4988 GCA_964386275.1 uncultured Hyphomicrobiales bacterium | reverse complement strand
GGCAAAAATGTTGACCGCAACAAGCAAAAAGGGCTCAAATCCGCAATAGCGGGATTGAGCAACAAAAAAATCTAAACAGATAACATTTTTTCCTTGCAAACTTGTGGGAAAATCCGTAATTTTGAGTTTCATGTCTAGCGGAAGTGGTGAAACTGGCAGACACGCCATCTTGAGGGGGTGGTGCCGCGCAGGCGTGGGGGTTCAAGTCCCCCCTTCCGCACTATAAAAAAAGCCTTGAGGCGCTCTCAAGGCTTTTTTTATTGCAGCTTCTTTTTAACAATCGCAACGGCAATGCGCAACTCAGCAAAATCCACATCTTCGCCGAGCGCTTCTTTTATATCATTCAACCGGCGATAGGGCATTTTTTGGACTATCGGCTTAAGTTTTGCCAGCAGTTCAGGTTTTGCCAAATGATTAAAGTCCTTGACTGTACCCATTAATATGCCTTCTTCGATAACACGGGCAACATTGCCTTTGGTCTGCCCCACCTGCACTGCAATGTCATCAATCGAGCAACCGCTTTCGAACAAATTCAACAATACATGCAAATAATCGCTTCTGTCAACAGGCAGCGTTTGAGTGAAAACCTTGTTTTCGACGGGCATTTCGTTAATTACGTTTATAAAAAAATCGCCAAATCGAGCAACAAATGCGTCGCTTGCACCGGAAATCGAATACAAGTCTTCTTTTTTTTGCGGCTTGGTGTTCGATATTTCCCGTAAAGTTTTATCGCTAACGATGGCATGCTCGGCAAAGCTGTAAAGCCTTGCCAAATGCGCCCGCATATCGAGCAAACGCCTATATAAAGCATTATCTGTCATACTATCGACATTTGACTCCGAAGAAAAACGGAATTTTTCTTTTGGTTCTACTTTTAATAAACGCCTGCCGGCTTCAGTAATCGAAACCACGTTATATTTCAGATGGTCTCGCTCAAGCAAACCATTAGAAATAGCCTCATTTACCATATCTCTAATAATAGTTTTTTTCAATCCGGCGCATCGCCCATAGACAGGCGATTTCTCAAGATTGAATTTTGATAATCGTTGGCTTTTGCTTCCATAAAGCAAATCAACAAGCATCTCGACGCCGAAATGTCCATTAAGGAAGTATGCAGCCTCAAGGATGTTTTGAAGTCTGTCATCATTGACTTTGGGCGGTAAAGGCTTTTTTTTCGATTTATTCAAACAACTCGAACAACGGCCGCAGGGCTCACTATACGTCTTTTCTTCGAAATATGAGAGTATAAAATTCCGTTTGCAGGCATCGGTTTCGACGAATTCCCACATCATGTCGAGTCGCTCGTAAGCATTTTGCTTTCGGCGATAAAACTCGGAATAATCGAATGGAATATTCGCAAAACTCTGCCGAGGCAGCAAAGCTGTTATTCCTTTGGGAGCATTGGCGCCAGTAAAATTCAATATGCCAGCCAAGGCAAAGGATTGCAATGTCTGATGCAAGTCCAAATAGTCAATTTTATTTTGGGATAGCAATCGATTAATATCAATTGAAGTTTGCATTTCAATGGATGACGCTCCTACATTGCGTATCAAAGCTTCGAGGATTTTCTTACGATGAGGAGCAATATTTTTATAAAATTCTCGTAACCGTTCAATCGGCACAAGGAATTGAAGCGTAAGCTGAGTATTGTTCTGCTGCCGAACAAATATTTTATTCCGCTCGAAATGAGCCAGCGAAGATTTTACAGCGCCTGCAGGCATTCCAACCATATTTCCTATTTGATATTCATCCAACAGAATTTGGGCGCTCGATTTTACTCCCATTCCGACCTGATTTATATCGTATAGAGCATTGTAAACCTTTTCCAACTCTGTTTTTTCGGGATAGCTCATCTTTATGAAAAACTGCATCAATCCGATGTCGGCCCTATCGTAAATAATCAAGCAAACAGCCGGTTCGCCATCGCGTCCGGCGCGTCCGGACTCCTGATAATATGATTCAAGCGATTGTGTCAGGCTTAAATGGATAACGTTTCGTACGTTCGGTTTGTCGATTCCCATCCCAAAAGCATTTGTGGCAACGATTATCGAGTTTTCCTGATTTAGAAATGCATCCTGTGATTTTTTTCGTTCATCGTCTCTCATGCCTGCATGATAAGACAACGCCTTAATCCCGCTGGCATTCAATTCAAGTGAGTATTCCTCAACCATTTTGCGAGTTCCGCAATAGATAATGCTTGAACCCGAGTGCGATTCATTCAGCCTTTCAAGTAAAACCGGCAGTTTGTCGTTGGTTTTTACGGAAAGATAGCTTAGGTTCGGTCGGTCGAAACCGCTTACTATCCGTTTTGCATTGTTCAGCTTTAATGACTTGACAATATCTTCCTGAACATCTGGCGTGGCAGTAGCTGTCAGAGCAATCGCAGGTAACTTTTTCACCATATCGAAAATTTTCACGATATTCATGTAAGACGGACGAAAATCGTGCCCCCAGTGCGAAATACAATGCGCCTCGTCGATTGCGATAAACGAAATGTTCATTTCTGGCAATGTATCGAGAAACTTTCTGTTTTCGAGTCTTTCCGGCGCTATGTAGAGTAATTTGTAGAAACCTTGCTTTGCTTTTTCGATTCTGGTGCATTCTTCGTCATAATCGAGCGAGCTATTAATGTATGTAGCCATTAAGCCAAGATTTTTTAAAGCATCGACTTGGTCTTTCATCAAGGCAATCAATGGCGAAACGACTAATGCCATTCCTTCGCTAATCAAAGCCGGAAGTTGGTAGCAAAGCGATTTTCCGCTGCCGGTCGGCATAACGACAAGTGTATCCCGTCCGGACATGAGCGATTCGATAACCTCTTGCTGACCATCGCGGAAGGAGCTGTAACCGAAATATTTTTTCAGTGCGGCTCTGATTTCGAATTCGTTTGCTTCATAATTCGGAAGACTCAATAATGCCTCCGCAGATTAGTTCATCCTCCAAATACAGCACGACGCTTTGCCCCGGAGTGATTGCCCTGCGACGTTCAAGAAATTCGACTTCGAGCATATCGTCAATCATCTTGCACCGAGCAGGCGCGCCTTTGTCCCTATATCTGATTTTAACGGAATAGACCGCATCAGAGTCAATAGTAGCGCGAGAAACGCAATTAACGGTTGATGCCCTAAGCTTTGTCGTATACAACTCTTCTCTAACGGATACTTCGATTGAATTAGTTCCTGCGTTTATTTTCTTTATGTATAGCGGCTCGCTGTGAGGTACTCCCAATCCCTTGCGCTGGCCAATTGTATAAAACGGAAAACCGTCATGCTTGCCTATTTCCTTATCGCCGAGCATGATGCTGCCTTTTCCTATTCTTTCGTCAATATCAGGGATGGAACGGCGCAAAAAGCTGCGATAATCGTTATCGTTGATGAAGCAAACCTCTTGCGACTCAAGTTTATCGAACACAGGCAGTTCCAATTCCTTAGCTATTGAGCGAATATCGGCTTTAGTCAGCTCGCCCAGCGGGAAAAGCGTTCGCTCGAGCTGCTTTTGCGACAACCTCCAAAGGAAATAAGATTGGTCTTTGAGCGGGTCGATGCCTTTTTTTAAAATATATCGGTTTGCGTCTTCATAATAACAGATTTTTGCATAATGACCTGTCGCCGCATAGAAAGCGCCAATGGAATCAGCTTTTGCAAGCATTCCTTGCCATTTGATAAGCGGATTGCAGACAACACATGGATTCGGCGTTCTGCCGCGAAGGTATTCTGAGACGAAATTGTCCACAACTTTCGCTTTGAAGGCTTCGCTCATATCCATCAAAACATGCTCGATGCCTAATCTCTCACATACCAGCGCTGCATCAAGAACGCCTTTATAATTGCAGCAGCTGCGTTCGAAGGATTCTTTGCGGCATTCGTCCTCGATTTTAAACGGGGTGATTGTCAAACCGGTAACATCAAAACCTTGCTGAATGAGTAATGCAGCGGCTACCGAAGAATCGACGCCACCGGACATACCGACCAATACTTTATTGTTTTTCAAATGACTAATCGAATTAAATTGTAAATTTATTTTGATATTCAGATGTGTTAAAAGCAGATATTAGCATTAACGCCGCAATCGCCAGCGCTACACTTCCTTTTGTTTATTTAGTAAAAAGTATTATTATTGAGATTCTTGAACCAATAGATTCAGGAAAGCTGATGATTTTTTAAATTCGTTTTCCAATTCGAAAGTGAATATTTCAACATCAAGTTCCTTGAGTTCAGGATAAGCATTGCAAAGAGTGAGCCAGGATTCTTCGGTTTCAAAATTGACTGCCGTGAAGCCTTCGGAAACGTCGGCGCCCCAAATTTCGCATAAAACATCGGCAAACCGGACGACCGAAGTTAATTCCTTGTGCGCCGGAGCCGATTGCGGGCTTGTATGATATGTAATAATCGTTGTCAATTCTTCGGGTAATTTCCATAGTATGGAAATTTGTTTCCCAACTTCGACATGGTCGGTGCCGTATATCTCTTGTTCAGCCTCGTAATCAAAAATGCCTTTTTCTTTGACCACCTCGACAACTTTTGCATACTTTGACGAATCGTATTGCATCATTGCGAGCTTGCCGATGTCGTGCAGCAGTCCGCCGATAAACTCATTTTCGCGGAAAAATTTATTTATTTTCTGCGACAAAGCCTTTGCGACGATTCCGCAACAAGAGGAATGCCACCAAAACTTTTGCATATACTCCGAAGCTTGCTTTTGTGAGCTGAGTAAAAAGCGCGAAAATATCGAAACACCCAGCACGATATTAGTTAAACGGTTCAATCCCAAAGTGATAATTGCTTGGTGTATCGAGTTTATTTCCGTCCGGGTCGCATACAGAGGTGAATTTGCAACACGAAGCAATTTCAATGTTAAAGAAGCGTCAGCCTCTATAATTTTGGATATATTCCTTATGTCGATATTATCGTCTTCGAGAAGTTTTAGCACCCTTGCCGCAACCGGTGGCAAAGTGGCAAACTCTTGGGGCTCAATTAATCTGTCTACAA
>CAYLSY010000207.1:0-5040 GCA_964386275.1 uncultured Hyphomicrobiales bacterium | reverse complement strand
ATTTCAATAATATTTGATATTTTTAAAAAATTATTGGATAATATATATGAAAATTCCATTTCGAATAATTACTATCTTTAGCTTATGTATTCTATTTGTTTCATGCAAAAGCTTGGTCTATAGCCCTTCGTTGAATCTACCGGATAATATACAAAAAGATGAAACGACATTATTAGTCGCATACGAAAAGTTACCGTCGACCGGAGAATTTGTTGATGACGGAATCATTGTTTCCCTACAGCAATCTTTTTCCGACTACTTTAATCTTCAAATTAAATACTGGACTGATTTGAACACATACAAAACGGATGTTGATTATCTGCACGGAGCCTCATTGACAGCGTATTTCATGTTGTCCGATACAACCGATACCTACAAATTTATCGTTGCTCCGACAGTAGGCGCATCGATGCGCGAAAATGAGTTTGAAATGTTGGTTGTTGGCTCCTGGATTGCTATTAAAACGCCTGAAATATGGGTTTTGAAGCCATATTTCGGATTAGGATTAGTTTATGCCAACACAAATTTTAATTCATCAGACCAATACGGATTTGGGCTCTTATCGAACATAGGATTCAATATTCCGTTATCTTCCAAAATTAAATTCAATTTTGAGTTTTCGTTTCCGCTTAAAATTGATATGTACTGGCAAACAGCTTATTTATTCTATACTCCGACAGTAGGATTGAGTTTTTCTTTTTAGCTTTTTTGTTAATCCTTAAAAACGAGTATAGGAGCGGAACAATAGCTATTATCCATAATTATCGAAAGGAAATATAGGCCTGAATTTAATTTGACATCATATAAATCAAGCGATATATTCCCAGCATCAGGCAATTGAAATGAATTCGTGTAAATAGTCCTGCCGAGAACATCGTAAAGCGCTAAATTAATTGATTGAGCTTTTGATTTTATATCAAAGAAAAGCTTGTCATCACGAATGAAAGCCGTTTTAATCAAATTCTCTGATAATACCTGCTTGTTTTCGACCCCAGTATGCTGAACAGGAATAAACGGGTTTCTACACTCATTCCTTTGGAACATCAGCCAATCCGGGCCACTGCCGTCGCCAGCAGTAATCATATATGCCCTGCCGTAGTTGTTTTCAACGTCGGGATAATTTGTCTTGCCACCAATTATAAAAACATCCATTTTGCTGTCTTGGTTGAAATCGGCGATAAGCGGTGCGTGGTCAATTTCCAATGTATCGCCGTATTGCTCCCAAAGATTTATACTCCATATTTCCGAGCCGTCGCTGCCGGAAATGAGAAATAATCTACCATCGTTTGTGCCGAAAGCTATTTCCATGCCGGGTTCTTCGTTTATATCCGATAAGGCTGCTCCACGGAAACTTGATGTATAATTTCTCATATTAAATGTCCATAAAGTATCTCCTTCCGGATTCAGCAGAATAGCCATAGGACCGGAAAAGAACAGCTCATCCAATACTTCATCGCCGTTAATATCGGCGACAATAACCGGAGCAGCAGCGTAATACCAAGATTCTGGACTATAGGAGTAACGCCATTGAAGCGAACCGTCCTCGCCGTTTAGCACGTAGAGGTAAGTATCATAACATGCTATCAGGACTTCCTTCGTGCCGTCACCGTCAATATCGGCTACTGTCGAGCCGTTGTAGAAATAGTTGTCTGGCAGTGTTGACTCCCAAAGTAGCGAATGGTCTACGCCTCTAAATGCGAATATTCGGTGTTCATCACCAAAACTCCAGTTTGCTACAACGAAATCGAGCGCGCCGTCGCCGTCCAAACCTTCTATTGTAGGTGCAGTTTGAATCCAAGAGTTGGTGTCGACCGGCAAATCCCACTTTTTCGCTCCAGTTGCGGCATCGAGGCATACCACCCAGCCTTCGAACTGTCCGTGCAGGATTTCGAGCGCGCCGTCGCCGTCAATATCGGCAATCGACGGAGGCGAATCGCTTCCGCGAGTATCGGTTTGCCAAATTACAGCGCCTGTTGCGCCATTGAAGCATGTTGTAACCGGAACACAGGATTCCGCAAGAACGATTTCGAGCGCGCCATCGCTGTTGACGTCGCAAATCAGCGGAGCTGAATCGTTGCAACCGCCAGTATTTACAGACCATAATACGGTGCCGTCTTCGGCATTGATTACATATAACGAATTATCATTGCGGTAGGTCGAAAATATAATTTCCAATTTGCCATCGCCGTCGATGTCTGCCGCTGCAGATTGACCGAAGGCGTTGTCGTTGAAATCGAATGTCCATTCTATGGTTGGTATCTGTGCGGTTGCTATATTTATTGAAGCAAAAGAAATAAGAATGATTAGCGCTATCATAACTCTTTCTTGAATTATGTATTTTCAATTATTTCAATAGAAATTCAATAATTTTAATTTAATAAAATTCTATTAATTAATGAAATCCTTTTTTTATTTGAAAAATGAGGATTGAGGTATTATCTTTTGGGCTATTTCATTTGATATTTTCTTTTTATCAAATAATATAATTCGTTATTAATATTTTTTATTTTATCTTCTATCTCGCCACCATCAACGCTTTGCTGAGTCTTGCCGTTGGGGTTTGCAGTTTATGTTAAATGTGAAATTCAGATTACATGGCGTGCCGAAAAGCTGCGCCGAGTCTTGACTTTCGCCTTCGGATACCGGCGTGAAGCGAAATTTCAGCCATTTGCTTTCGCCTGCCTTGATTTTAATTGGTAATGGAGGCGATGCCAGTGCAAATCCCGCCGTCAGAGCGGCTAAATTGATTACAGAGTTAGCCGGACTTGGATTTGTAAGTGCAATTGAGTCGATTCGGCTCGAAACGCAAGCACTTAGGCTGCCGAAATCGAGTTCGCTAAAATTCGCCGAAAGCTGCGGCTGGTCTATGACTTCGACGGTGATGATGCATTGAGCCGAGCAGTATTTCGTATCAGTCACCATAACGATATAGTATTTGCTTGTAGGATTAGCTATGGGAGCGGATAACGTAGGATTGTCAAGACCAATTGACGGCGATAAGCGAAAAGTATAAGGCGACGTTCCGCCGAATCGCCATAACAGATAATTGTATCATTTCCTACTTCTGCATGAAATTGAGGATCAACAGTAATTAATACACTGTCTAAGGCGGCGCAATCCAGCGAATCGGTCATTAAAATTACAGCTGTCCAAAACAGTTGATTTTATGTTAAGATGATGTTCAGGTGAAAATCGTTTTGGACAGCTGTGTTCTACAATAGTTCGATTAAAACGCAATACTTAAATAAAGATCTATTACATCAGTTAAAGATTTCAATTCTACAATAGTTCTATTAAAACTAAGGAGTACCGGCGGTTATACTATTTTGCACCATATGCACACGGATAAGATTAGCAAATAATATTATAAATTGCCTTCGGAGGCATTATGAAAAAGAAAAAACTATACACATCTGAATAAAAAGCGCTCATACTTCGGGAGCACCTCGAAAATCAAGCGCCAATCAGCGAACTTGCTGGAAAGTACAGTCTGCATCCCAATGCGCTATATTTATGGAAAAAGCAGCTCTTTGAACAAGCGCCTCTTATGACTGGCTCTCACGGCTCGGTTTGGACAATAATCACAATGGCAAAATACCCTAATCGCATTGGACGACTCCGGAAGAACAGCGCTCAGTCATCGATTATGCCCGCAAACACATTGCCGCAAACGCTTATTACCTCAAGGATGGTTATCGGCGCATAGCCTATATGGGACTTGATGAAGGGGTTTTTGCGCTGTCGCCGACGACAGTATATAGAATATTGAAAAGCGAAGGACTGCTCAACAAGTGGAAGGGCAACAGGACGAGCAGCAAAGGCACAGGCTGCCGACAACCTGAAAAGCCGCATTTGGAGTGGCATACGGACTCAAATATGTAAATTATCACGGCGCATACTTGTTTTTTATCGGCATAATGGATGGTTATTCGAGATATATACTGCATCATGAGCTGCGTACATCGATGACCGAGTTGGATATTGAAATTTCCCTGCAAAGGGCACATGAGAAGTATCCCCATGAGAAACCGAGACTTATCAGCGATAACGGGAGTCAATATATTTCAACCCAAAATACTCAATAGACAAATCGCATTGTTTCTAGTTGTTTACTAATTGATGACTTATCAAGAAATTTCTTTTTCCCCCTTTGAAAAAGGGGGTAGGGGGATTTTCTAGATTGGCAGCTATTTTTAGTACATTTTACTATTTATAATGCGTAATCTGGGTTCAAAGGAATTTCAACTTTATTTGAAGACGGTAGGGCTGCAACATGTCCAAACATCGCCGTCGTATCCGCAATCGAACGGTAAAATTGAGCGATTTCATCGAACGCTCGAAGAAGAGTGTTTGCGGACTAAGAGCATGATAAATATGGAAGATGCCGAGCGGCAGATAGCCGAATACGTAGCTCATTACAACAACGAGCGTCAGCATAGTTCATTGTATTACTTGCGACCAATTGATTTTCTGGAATGCCGTGTAGATGAGCTTCTTGAGGCACGCCAAGCGAAGCTGGATGCTGCAGCCGAGAATAGGAGCAAGTATTGGGAAAAAAAGAAAATAGTTGCTTGAAGTGTTGAAAATTATTAAGTTACGATGTCGGAAGAAGCGGAAACAGGCTCTGCCGGAGGGCAACCTGCGTAAGGAATAATCCGGTTGACTGGAATGGTCGCGGGGTTGGCGCGATAGCCAACCTCGTATATATATCATTCCGGTCATATATGCCTAAAAAAAACTCAAAGAAAATTTGAAGATTAGTATACACTAATATTTAATACGTTTGTCCGATTTGCGATGGAGCAGTACATAATTGGCTCGCCAATGAGGGGTAATGTCCGTAAATTTGTGTAAAAATAATTAAGGTGCCGCTCCAAAAGATTAAATTTGTAATAGGTGGCGTTTGCCACTTTTCAAGCGTAAGCAATGTGAATTAAAAGAAATACGCACATAATTAAATTTTTTCATTATTCTTTATAGTAGATAAAAAAACAGATTTAAAACCTAAGGGAGCAACACCATGAAAAGAAAAATAAGACC
>CAYLSY010000206.1:0-5073 GCA_964386275.1 uncultured Hyphomicrobiales bacterium | reverse complement strand
TTAACAAATTTTTTCTACGTATAAATAATATGTTATTGAATAACCGATAATTCGTATTGAAACCCGTTTTTTCGTTGTTTACTCGTAAAGGTAAAAAGTAAGGATATGACGTATATTATGGAACATACTAAAAAAGAGCAGGGCTATTGGTTTGTTGCAGCTGTAATAATGGCGCTTTTCAGCAAGCTGAGAGGCATAAGATTTCCAAATCTATGGTCGTATTCACATTATCTCTTCAATTATGAGTATGGATTTGTTAAAAGGGGTTTTCTCGGCGAAATCCTTAGGTTGATTGGTTGTCCGCTCTTGATGTCATATGATTTCTTCTTTGTGTTTAGTCTTTTATTGCTTTTGGCAAATCTTTTTTTTCTGTTGTTGATAATCCGCGACGTTATCGGTTCGGGAAACCGCTTGCTGGCTGCAACAGCTCTGATTTTTGCATGCAGCTTAGGCATCGTCTACCTAACTCATACAATAGGCTATTTCGACCATGTCGGACTGCTCGTTGTTTTAATTGCATTGCGAATCAAAAATATTTTCGTCAGAATCATTTTTTCATTTATTGCTATTCCAATCGTGTTATTGATTCATGAAACCGCTCTGCTGCTGTTCTTTCCGGTACTTTTGTTCTCCATAATCATGGCAATTGATTTGAAAAAGCCTAATAAATACTTGATTTTAACTTGTTTGCTTGCTGTTTTAGCAGTTGCGTTTTCAACAATTTTAAGCCGTAGCACAATTGAAGATACTCAAGCCACAGCAATGTATGAAGAATTAAGCAGGAAGGTAAACCATGATTTAAGGCTTGACGCCTTCAGTGTTTTATCCAAATCGACAGAAGATAACGTAGCCGGAATCAATTACTTATGGTCAAAAGGCAATAGAGCTATTCGTATGGCTCTTTCCTTATCGGTAACAGCGCCGTTGTTCTTGTTTTTCTTGTATATTGCCTTCATTCAGCTTAAAAAGGAAAAATTTAACTTTTGGCTTATTTTGTTTGCTTTGCTTGCCGCGCTATCGCCGCTGGCTCTGCATTTTGCGGCATGGGACATGGATAGGTGGAACACGATAACGATTTCAACAAGTTTTCTTTTGTTGTATATTATTTCTCAAAACAAAAATGTTGAGAAAGATACCGTCAACAATGCGCTAAGCTTAAGAATGAAGGTAATCGTTGTATTGATGCTGTTTTTCGGCGCATCGTCGTCAATACCGCTATTCGATGGTTATGAGGTGAAGCAAATTCCATTTACAGAGCATTTTCTTTATTTAAAAGATGTTATCAATGGAGTAGATACATTTCCGAGTGTGCCGAATAAGTAAAATAGGATTAGTAATTGTTGTTTGATATAACATCCAATGCCATCTATTCCATTAAATTTGACAATACCTAATAAATAAAAACGTTTATTTAATAATATCATTCTAATAATCAATAAAAAGGGGAACGATGAATCATCTGAATAGTAAATTTATCAAATACTTATATTATGTAATCGCTGTAATGCTTTCAACGGCAGCCGGTTTGAGCGCCGCAGAAAAGTCGCCAGTCCTGATTGCAGCAAAACAAGAATTGGAGCGCACATTCGCTGGTCTGCAAAGTGAAAAGCTGCCACCATATTTCATATCTTATGGAATAACCGATGTCAAGAATATTTCGATTTCAGCCAGCTTCGGTTATTTGACCCGCAACAATTCTACTGAAAAACGCATATTGGACATCGATTTGCGTGTCGGCTCACCGCAATTCGACAACACTCATATCATTCGCGGCGGCGGATACAGCTTTTCGTCTTCGAAGGTATCGGCTAATTTGCCTTTGGGCAACGATGTAAATGCCATTCGAAGCGCAATTTGGTATGCGACAGACAGAGTTTATAAAAAAGCAATCGAGCGCTATGAAAAAGCTGTAACCAACAAGGCTGTGAAAGCTCAGGAGGAGGATTCCTCGGCAGATTTTTCTCAAACCAAAATCGAACAATATTATGAAAGCATCAAACGGATTGAGGTCGATACAGAGAAAATTAAACAACGAGTTAGGCGGCTTTCGGCGCTTTTCGCTTCAGACCCGAAACTTTATGTAGGCGAAGTGTCTTTCTCGGTTGAAATCAAGGCAAAATACTTCGTAACGACAGAAGGCGCCGAAATACAAGAGTTCGAGCCGCATTTCCGTATTATGCTCAACGGCAAAACCAAAGCCGACGACGGTATGAGCCTGCCTTTATACAAAAGCTATTTCGCTTATGAATACGAAGGTTTGCCCGACGACGCAACCATTGAAGCCGACATCCACACATTGATGGCAACTCTTGCCGGATTGCGCAATGCGCCGATATTGACAACTTTTTCCGGTCCGGCAATTCTTTCTGGCGAAGCATCGGGCGTGTTCTTCCATGAAATTTTCGGACACCGCGTCGAAGGTCATCGTATAAAAGACCCGAGTTCCAGCCAAACTTTCAAAAACTTTATCGGAAAAAAGATACTGCCTGAATTCATCGACGTAGTTTTCGACCCAACAATAAAGGAAATAAAAGGTAAGGAAATCTCCGGCTCTTACGTTTTCGATGACGAAGGCGTACGTGCAGCTAAGGTATTGACAGTCGAAAACGGAATGTTTAAAGATTTTTTGATGACTCGCTCGCCAATTGAGAATTTCTCGCAATCAAATGGTCACGCCCGTCGCGCTCCGGGCTACAAGCCTGTTTCGAGGCAATCCAACTTGATTGTTATTGCCCACGAAACCGTGCCGATTGCAAAATTCCGCGACCAATTGCGCGAAGAATGCCGCAAACAGGACAAGGAGTTCGGCTTGCTGTTCGAAAAAGTGCAGGGCGGTTTCACTTTTACCGGAACAACTATTCCCAATTCATTTAATGTCAATCCCTTAGTAGTATATAAGGTCTATGCCGACGGACGTCCGGACGAATTGGTTCGCGGCGTCGATTTAATCGGCACGCCGCTGACTACTTTTACAAATGTCATTGCAGCATCAGACGATTTAGGAATTTTCAACGGCATTTGCGGCGCAGAATCAGGCGGAGTGCCGGTTTCGGCATGTTCGCCCTCTTTGCTTGTTTCGCTGATTGAGGCACAGAAAAAGGCAAAATCGCAAGCCAAACCGCCTATACTCGAATCGCCAGCTGTTAAACAAAATGAAAAGAAGGGGTTTTAACATGAAGAAAAATATTATTTATTATTCGACTAAGTCCTTGCTGCTTATATTGAGTTTCATTTTGTTAACATCAAGTATCTTTGCAAATGATGAAATATTGCGAGCTATGCGCGACGAAATTTCCCGCACAATGAACGAATTGAAAGTGGAATCACTCCAAAAACCATATTACGTGGAGTATAAGTTGACAGTTGCTCAAAATGTTGAATATAAATGCACTTTGGGCGATTATGTTGAGAAAAGCGATTATCCGTCAGCTTTTCTGACGGTTGGAATTCGTGTTGGTAACTACGATTTCGATAATACTAACTATTTCGATTTCGGGTTGAGTTTCTTCGGCAGCGGTGACGACGAGGAATCATTCCGTAATAGACGCATGCCCTTGGATTTAAACTATGACGCCGTTCGTCGCGAGCTTTGGCTTGCCACCGACGCTGCATATAAGCGTGCCGTCGAGATTTTTTCAAAAAAGGAAGCTGCATTGAAAAATCGTGTTCGCAAGGATACAGTGCCGGATTATTTAAAGGTGGCGCCGGCAAAAAATCTATCCTTCAAACCAATACCGGCAATGGACAACGCCAATTTAGGCGAACTTGCCCGCAGCGCCAGTGCTATTTTTATCAAATATGCCGAAATCAATGTTTCGAGTGTCGGACTCGAATATGCACCTCAAACGGTTTATTTCATCAATAGTGAAGGCATGGAATACATCACAACGAGCAGCTATTGCGGATTGGAAATCGTTGCTGCTTCGCAAGCCGCTGACGGAATGCCGGTTACGACGCATTTCGCTGCATATGGTCTTTCGCCACTCGATTTGCCGGATAAAGACTCAGTTTTACGAGCTGCAAAAGCAGTTGCCGAATCTATTAAGCTCCAAATGGCAGCCAAAGAACTGGATGAACCTTATTCCGGTCCTATTCTTTTTACGGAACAAGCCGCAGCCGAGGTGTTTGCGCAAGTATTCGCTCCGAACCTTGCCGCTCAGCGCGAACAAATGACCGAAACCGGTACACAAGATAATGACCGCTACACTGCATTTCAAAATAAAATCGGCGGGCGAGTTTTACCTGAATTCCTTGAAGTTTATGATGAACCTTCGAAGCAAAAATTTGAAAAGACGCCACTGGTTGGCTTTTACAAAATTGATGACGAAGGGATAAAAGCCGAAGACGTCAAGTTAGTAGACGGCGGCTATCTTAAGGCTCTGCTTTCGTCGAGAACTCCAACTCGCCGCGTAAAGACTACCAACGGACATTGCCGTCTGGGAGCGCCGATGTATAGTAATCTTTTCCTTGTTGAGGATAAGTCTGAAAAATCGAAAGCTCTTACGGACAAAGCTCTTGCTCAAAAGATGATTGAAATGTTAAAAGCGCGCGAACTCGAATATGGAATAATCGTTACCAAGGTTTTGAATCAAAATATTATGTATACAACGCTGTTTTCGCTACTTTCGGGCGATTTCCAAACACTGCAGAAATCAAAGACAATAATTGCCACCGAAGCTTACAAGGTTTTTCAAGACGGACGCAAGGAACTTGTTCGTGGTTGCGAAATCGCCGGTTTAAGTCCGCAATCATTCAAAGATATTATTAATATTGGCGCTAAGCCTTATTCGCTCAATCTTTTGGCGCCGTCGATTACGTCATCGTATATTTCAGGCGGCTCGCCGTATGTTCACGCATCGGTAACGGTGCCGTCGCTTTTGTTTGAAGACGGCGAAGTAAAGCCGATAACCGATGATTTCCCGAAACCGCCGATTTTGAACAATCCGCTTGGGAAATAAGTCAATTATTGCTAAATTACCTCATAACCAATATCATTTCGGTTATGAGGTTTTTTTTCCCAGATTACGCATTAGAAATAGTTAAATGTACTAAAAATGGCTGCCAATCAAGAAA
>CAYLSY010000205.1:0-5080 GCA_964386275.1 uncultured Hyphomicrobiales bacterium | reverse complement strand
TCATAACTCATAACTCAAACTCATCCCTTTTTACAATCTGATAAACGCACCGGCTGAAAGGAACAGTCCTCTTTCCTTATAGCCGTACCACACCATTACATCGGAATTCAGCAGATTCTCGATTCTTGCAAAAAACGATAAATCTTTGTTTATATTATAAATTCCCTTTAAGTTAATTATCGGCTGAGCGTCGATTTTCTTGATATTTTTCGAATCGTCGTATCGCTCGCCAATGAAATTTACCCCAATTTGCATGCCAAAAGCCTCAGAAAACTTCTTATCGTAGTCAATTGCAATTTGAAAAAGTGGTGAATATGGCACAGTATTGCCCCCATCGGCAAAAGTATGACTCAGGAGCGTTGCCGAGCCTGTTAAAATGTCGTTATTCGTCAAATCGTATTTTGCTTCAGCCTTAACTTCGATTTTATTGGTCTTGGCATAGCAAACATCGAATAAGCCATTTCCAGAAGAGTCGGATTCAAAAAATGGCGCTCTGTCGCTAAAAGTATAGCCGATATAAAACATTGTTCTAAACTCCGCCGTTGGGTGATATTGAGCGCCGATAGTTAACGACAGATTATTGCCGTAATCGACATATGGCTTTTGTAAATAAGGATTTTGCATCGTTTGACTCAAATAGTTGCCGCCGGCAACGACATTGCTCAACCCCGCATTCAAGGTGAAAGATTGATTTAGCAAATAATTTGCGATGGCGCCCAGTTCGAGCGAGCCGCGGCCCGCTCCTTCGGAATTAGTAGCGACGGCAAATCCGGCAAAACCTTGAGCGTCAAGCTTGTCCTGCTTGTATTCTGCTAATGCCCTGCCGCTGAACAAGCTTGCAAGCTGAGCTTTATTTGAGGATTGGAAATCAGCCTTGACAATTGCTCCGATAACATATTTTTCATAATTCCCAGCGGCTTTGATAAAACCGCCGAAACCTTGCATGCTATGGCTTTGGGGGGCGTCGAAACCAAAAAAGTCAATATGTGCGCCGGTCGAAAAGTTGACGCCTTCGAAGCGCCCGTCGGATTTCACTTTAAAACCGATTAATGAGGATTGGCGCTGTGTTGCATTGCTGGAATCGATTATATTATAGTTCCTCAGGTTAATATCCAAGTTCAAATGAGTTCGGCT
The DNA here is from genome assembly GCA_964386275.1 of uncultured Hyphomicrobiales bacterium. Lineage (GTDB taxonomy): Bacteria > Bacteroidota > Ignavibacteria > Kapaibacteriales > UBA2268 > CAYLSY01. The sequence goes on along the minus strand of CAYLSY010000205.1, from coordinate 3,946 downwards.
TCCTCCGAAGATAAAGAATTTTTCGGGAGCGATGTAATCCGATGCCGCCGTAACAAACGCTTTCCAATATTCAGTATTATCGCTCTGTCCCTGGCTTGTTTCGAAACCTGCGCCAATAGCCATACGGTAGCCTTCGAGTTCAAAACTATAGCCTGCGTCGAGCGATGCGGTAATGAATTGTCCGAACTCGCCTTTTAGGTAAGCATTAGCCGGATGAAACGAAAAATACTTCCTCGGAAGCGGTTTTGATGGCAACAATAAGGATTGTTGTTTTTCCAAAGGATTGAGCGAATCCAACTGACGAGCAGACAATGGGTTCGGGCTATCTGGAAACAATTTTATGCCGGATTGAATGCTGAGTTCGTCACGTCCTTCCAAGATAATCGGCTGAAATTCAAAAGGTTTCGTATCGGCTTTCGGCTGTTGAGTGGTTGCGGACTGCGAAGCAGGCTGCTGCTGTGATTGCGCCGCCAATGCTGTTTTGCCAATTAGCAATACTATTGCGATATATATTAAAGCGATATATATTATGGTTTTATTCATGTCGCGTTACCTCCTCAAATCTTTCAAGCGTTTTTTTGCGGTTTTCCCGAAATCGTCTTCAGGCCGGAGCGATTCGAGAGTTTGGTAGTTTTCTTTCGCCAAATCAATATTGTCCAATTTAACGTATACTTCACCGAGATTAAGCAAGGAAAGCGAGTACCAATCCTCAATTCCCGGATAATTAGTCTTGACGTTATTAAAAGCAATGGAAGCTTTTTCCCAATTCTCTTCGCGCATCCAGAGTTCTCCGATTCTGTATTGCGCTTCGGCGGCAACATCGATGAAATCTTGATTCGCAGCTATTTTTTCGAATTGGAAACGAGCTGAATCGTATTGCATTTTAAAGCGGTAATACATTGCGACTCGGTATCGGCTGAGCAGTGCATATTCGCTGCCCTCATACAAATCGGCAAGGTCTCGAAAACGCTGCATCGAGCCGATTGTATCGCCCTTAGAAAACAATATCGAAGCGCTTTCGTAACCGGCTCTGGCTGCTGCCGGATGAGCCGGATACAATTCTAATACTTTGTTGAAATAAGCATCAGCCTTGTCGTTGTCGGCGGCGTCTTTAAACATCAAACCGATGTCGAGTAGACTCAAAGGCGCATAATCACTGGTTTTATACTTTATGCTGATGTCTTTGAGGATTTTTTCAGCTTCGGCAACATTATTTTCATTGATGTAGCTTTTGCCCATCCAGTAAAGCGCTTCGGGAATTTTGTCATTATCGGGATATTTTTTAATGAAGTTTTCGTATTCTTTGACGGCATCATTAAATTTTGCCCCGCTATAGAACAGCTCCGCTTTTTTCAATGAAAATTCCGGCGCATATGGTGAATTCGGATTTGTTTGAATATAATCATCGGCGATTAGCATTGCCTCGTCTTCGCGTCCAAGGCTCAAAAGGCACTGCTGCACGCTCTTCAAGGCTTCATAAGCCAAGGGGTCGCCGGGATAAGTTTCAATTATATATTTATAAGACGATAGAGCAGTTTCAAATGCTCCCATGTTATAGTAAGAGTCTGCAATTGAAAAGTAAGCCCTAGGCAAAAGCTCACTTCTTGGGTACGAGTTGATTAAGAATTTAAAGTTGTCGATTGCTTCCTTATAGTCTTTTTGTTGGAATTTAATCCATGCTGCAAGATAGGAAACATAGGGCGCATAAGCGGATTTCGGATATAGTTTGATGAAATCGAATAAGTTGCCGAGCGCCTCGTCGAAACTGCCGAGCCGGTAAAGCACGTTGCAGAGCTGATATTTGCAGTATTGCCCTTCTTCGGTTGCAGGAGCCATTTGTGAAGCCTTACGATAGGGTTCGGCAGCTTTGCGATAGTTTTTTTGCAGGTAGTAAGCGTCGCCTTGCCTTGAAAGCACTTCCACGGCAAATTTTGTTTTCGGATATTCTTTAATTAACTTGTCGAAAGTAAAACTTGCGTCGGCGAAGTCTTGGCGGCGGAAACTTGTCCAGCCCTTGCCATAAAGGGCTTCTTCGCGGCGGCGGCTGTCGGGATACTTTTCGATTATCGTATAGTAAGTCTCATAGGCATTTTTCAGCAAATCGCTCCTGTAGTAGGCTTCGGCAAGCCAAAAAAGCGCTTCGTCGCGCTGGCTTTGATTTCGATTGTCCCCCAAATAATTTAAAAACGATGGAATAGCGTCGGCATACCGCCTATTCATTATATTAGCAATGCCTTGCTTCAGGCGTGATTCGGCGATAATTACATCTTTTTGCGGTACGGTAATATAGTCGCATTTTATTGCCAATTGTTCTGCTGTTTTATATTCGGCGGCAGACTTATCCCACTCCTTGTCTTCGAGATATACAGCTCCCAAAAGCGCATGAATTCGAACAAGAACTGATGCGTCATTTGCCTCGCGTTTCGCGCGTTCAAGCGTGCGGGCGGAGCGGTCGTAATCAGCTTTCTCGTAATAAATCTGACCGAGTTCTAGCAAGGCTTGTCCCAAATAAACATACGAAGCCTGTACGCTCAAATCCGAGAGGTCTTTTTGCGCTTGGGCTGTATCGCCTTTACGCTTGTAAGAAATTGCCCGATAAAGTAGAGCAGTTGAGCGTGGACGCAAATCTGAAGCTGTATCGTTTGCTATTAATGTGTCATAATAATCAATCGCCTTTTCGTAAGCGCCAAGGTTCATGGCAGCCCAGCCCGCTCCGAGCAGAGCATACCGTCTAATTATGCTTTCGCCGTAATTTTCAATGAAAGAAGTGAAAATACGCAACGCTTCATTGAAATTTCCTGTCATGTTCTGAGTTTCGCCGCGAAGATAGAACAGCTCTTCGCGGGCATTTTCAGCATAGCTCTGCCGTTCGAAGAGCAAACCGATGGAATCCTGCGCCTGAATTCTCGACAGCGCTATTTCAGCATTTTCGATTGACGAGGCGGCATTTTGCGATTGCCTAAGAATCAATCTGTCGTTGATTTCTCGGATTCTCGAAGCTAAAAACACGTTTGAATACGGATATTTCTTTGAAACCGTATTGAAATAAGCAATTGCTTCTTCGTATTTCCCATTGATTTCGGCGCTCAAGCCGAGTGCAAACAATGCATCGTCGGCCAACGAACTCTGCGGATATAACCTTGCGCAATCTTCGAAAACTGGCTCGGCTTCCTTGTATTTTCCTTGATTCGATAGCGCAATTCCGCGCCAATATGTAGCTTTGTGCGCAAATTCGATATAAAGCGAATCGCCGCGGACCGAGAATTCCTTCAAAGCAAGTGTTGATGCATCTTGGAAGTATTTATCCGCTTGTTCAAATTTTCCGCTTTCGAATGCCGAAAATGCCCGCAGCAGCGCAGCATGAGGAATCAGCGGCGAATTCGGTTTTTTTTGGATGAAGCCGCTTAGGGCTTCCTCGGTTTGAGCATAATTTTTTGTTGAAATATCTGTACAGGCAAGCTTCAACACTGCTTCATCCGCAGCAGGTGACGAAGGATATTGCTCAACGATTTCAAGAAGCAATTCTTCGGAATGCCGCAGCAGTTCACGCTCATAAAAGAATTCCGCCGTGCCGAGAGTTTTTCCGCCGTAATGGCTTTGATAATCGTTAATTTGTGCCGAAGTTTGCACAAACGAGACAATCAACCCCAAAAAGTATAATGAAATTAATTTTAACTGCATAACACATTTTAATTGCATAACACTGAGTTATTTGTTAATTCTTAATACCTTGAAATAACAATCAATTACAGCCAGTAAACACGAGCGATTACTGGTTGACGCTACCGGTAAAAGCTGTTTAATGATATGATTTGTTTACTATGCTGCATACTTAAATTACAAAAAAAATAGGGGAAATACTAATAAAAAAAGAGAAGTATAAATAAGGTATTGAATTTATTAGAAAAAATACTTTTGTAACTGATATTAAAATGATAATTTTGTG
>CAYLSY010000204.1:0-5125 GCA_964386275.1 uncultured Hyphomicrobiales bacterium | reverse complement strand
ATTATATTTTTTCATAATTTCTTGTAATATTTCTTTTTGAATGATATTTTAGTTGTTTGTATTATTTCAATATTTAATATAGCGAAAAATGGAACAAAACAAAAATACTAACACTGAAAATTCTGGCGAAAAAGCAATGCCGGCGCACTTTATAAAGCAAATTATCGAAGAAGATTTAAAAACAAATAAATGGGGTGGACGTGTCCATACGCGCTTTCCACCGGAACCGAATGGTTATTTGCATATCGGACATGCCAAGTCGATATGCTTGAATTTCGGACTGGCTGCCGAATACGGAGGATTATGCAACCTGCGGTTCGACGATACCAATCCTTCGAAAGAAGAGCAGGAATATGTCGATTCTATTCAAGAAGACGTCCGCTGGCTCGGCTTTTCGTGGGATGATAGGCTTTTCTATGCGTCCGATTATTTCGAGCAGCTCTATGATTATGCTATTCAGCTTATCAAGATGGGCAAAGCTTATGTCTGCAACTTGTCTGCCGAAGAAATCCGCGCCCACCGTGGAACTCTAACCGAAGCTGGCACGGAAAGTCCTTACCGTTACCGTTCGATTGAGGAAAACCTTGAGCTGTTCGAACGCATGCGCCGAGGGGAGTTCAGAGATGGCGAAATGGTGTTGCGCGCTAAAATCGATATGGCATCACCGAATATGAACATGCGTGACCCAGTAATTTACCGCATCAAGCACGAATCGCACCATCGCACTGGCGACAAATGGTGCATCTATCCTATGTATGACTATACGCACTGCCTCTCGGATTCGCTTGAGCGAATCACCCACTCAATCTGCACACTTGAGTTCGAAGACCATCGTCCGCTTTACGATTGGTTTCTTGACCAGTTGAAAGTATATCACCCGCAGCAAATCGAATTTGCCCGACTCAATCTGACTTATACCGTTATGAGCAAACGCAAGCTGCTCGAACTTGTCGAAAAAGGCTTTGTTACAGGCTGGGACGACCCGCGAATGCCGACTATATCTGGCATGCGACGACGCGGCTATACACCTGAATCGATTCGCAGTTTTGCCGAGCGTGTCGGTGTCGCCAAAAAGGAAAGCATGGTCGATATGTCGCTGCTCGAGTTCTGCGTTCGAGAGGACTTGAACAAAAAAGCGATGAGGGTTATGGGCGTCATCAATCCGCTAAAAGTCGTCATCGAAAACTATCCGGATGATTTGACCGAAGAGCTTGACGCAATCAACAATCCCGAAGACGAAAGCGCAGGAACGCGCAAGGTGCCGTTTTCGAAGGAAATCTATATCGAGCGCGACGACTTTATGGAAAATCCACCGAAGAAATTCTACCGCCTTTCGCCCGGACGCGAAGTCCGCTTGCGTTATGCCTATTTAATTACTTGCACAGAAGTTATCAAAGACCCCGAAACAGGCGAAATCACAGAGCTGCGCTGCACTTATGACCCGGCAACGCGTGGCGGCAACACTCCGGACGGTCGTCGAGTGCAAGGCACAATCCATTGGGTTTCGGCACGCCATGCATTCGAAGCCGATGTAAGGCTTTACGACAACCTTTTCCGCGAAATCGACCCGACGGAAGCGCCCGAAGGCGGCGATTGGAAAGACAATCTCAACCCAGATTCGCTTAGATGCGTAATTGCAAAACTCGAACCGAGTCTGCGAAATGCAGCTGCCGGCGAGAAGTTCCAATTCGAGCGGCTTGGCTATTTCTGCGTAGATACTAAAGATTCGGCCAAAGGCAAACCGGTTTTCAACCGAACCGTTACGCTTAGGGATTCTTGGGCGAAAATTGCGGGGAAGTAAGGGGAAAATAGGAATTAGAAAAGAGTGTTACATGAATTTCTAATTCCTATTTTCTTATTTCTAATTCCAAATTCCAAATTTCTAATTTCTAATTCTCCTCTGTCCAAGCTCCCATACTCATAAACTTGGCTTGACGTGCGGCGACGAGTTCGTCGGGATTGAAGTCTTTGAAGCGATTCAGCTCGGAATGGAGCGCCGAGCGGAGAATTTCGTACATATGGTTAGGATTTTTGTGTGCGCCGCCGGTCGGTTCTTTTACGATTTCGTCGATAATCTTTTGTTCTAATAAATCGGAAGCAGACAAACGTAGAGCTTCGGCGGCTTGTTCCTTGAAATCCCAGCTTCGCCACAAAATGCTTGAGCAGCTTTCGGGAGAAATAACCGAGTACCAAGCATTTTCGAGCATTAGCATTCGGTCGCCGATACCAATGCCAATAGCTCCGCCGGAAGCGCCTTCGCCGATGATGACGACGATAATCGGCACTCTAAGGTTGCATTGGATGTAGATGTTGCGAGCGATTGCCTCGGCTTGGCCGCGCTCTTCGGCTTCGATACCGGGGTATGCGCCGGGAGTATCGAGAAAAGTGATTATAGGTTTTCCAAATTTTTCAGCGAGTTCGAACAAGCGCCGTGCCTTGCGGTAGCCTTCGGGATTTGACATTCCGAAATTGCGTAATAAGTTCGATTTAGTATCCTTACCTTTTTGCTGTCCGACAAGCATAACGGCGTGTTCGCCGAGCATGGCGATGCCGCCGACAATAGCAGGGTCGTCGCGGAAGTGTTTATCGCCGTGCAGCTCCATAAAGTCAGTGAATACATTATTGATAAAGTCCAATGTCGTTGGTCTTTCCGGATGACGCGCAATTTGGACGCGTTGCCAGCGGGTCAGTTCGCTGTGAATCTGCACTCGCAGTTCATCAACCTTTTTTTCGAGATATTCGATTTCGGGTCCGATGTTCAATGAACCGGACAGCGAGCGCATTTCTTCGATTTTCTTTTCAAGTTCCATAATTGGCTTTTCAAATTCGAGAATGTATTTTCCTGCCATTTTTTTCCCTAATTATTTAAGTTATTTTCTAAAAAGATATTTAATAAAAATATCCACATCGAGCGATAAATTGAAATTTCTGAGGTAATAGTCGTTGAGGTTTTCAATCGATTGCTCAGATAGTCTTTCGGGTCGGCTAATATGCGCTAAACCAATCAATCCGGGTTTTCCCATCGAGTTTTTTGAACCTTTAGTCTTATATAAGCCGATAAATGAATATTTGCCGATTAGAACGTTAAATAAGTTTTTCCATTTTCCAACTGTTTTCCCGAAAAGCAAATATACCAAAGGAATGCCTAAAGTCAAAAGAAAAATCGAAATCGAAATGTCCGATAAGCGCTTAATGAATCTATACCTGAATTTAGACAAATTATAATTTGGTAATGTTGGCTCTGAGCCGGTAATTTCGTTAATGATTCTTGCGGCGAGCAACTCTTCGTATTCCTGGGCGACATGAAAGCGGACTTTGTCGTTTCGCTGGCTCGAAACAATTTTCATCAGCGCGGTTGAATCAATGCTGTCGTCGGTTATAATCACTTCTTCAATTTCATTTTCGTTGATGATGTTGTGCAAATAATCCAAGCTTCCCAATATCGGATAGTTAAGCGCAGTATTCGAAGACGGCGAATTGGCGACGATTCCGACAATATTTGCGCTGAAAGTCTCTGCCGAAGTAAGTTTGTCGATAATAGAACTGGTTTTTTCGTTATTTCCAACAAATAATATTTTTCTATCGCGTCGACTGCCGGAGATTCTTTCGTAAAATGAAATGGCGGCTCTTGCTAAAAAAGAGAAAATAAGAGTAAAAGCAATCGTTACAAGCACTACACCGCGGCTAAAGGCGTAGTCTTTGAAAAAATATGTGAGCGAAGACAAGACGAAAAAAGAAACCATTATCGCTAAAAGAGATTTCCTGAACGACGGCTTGCCTTCGAAGTATTCGCCCACTGCCACGCCAGCGGTGAGCAGCACAAGAGTAACCACAATAAAAACAGTAGGATAGGCATGACTCGGAAAACCGAAGAATGAATCGAATTTAAAAGAAGTGCCGACCATCATCGCAAGGTTGATGATGACAAGGTCGAAAAGCATGACACCGATTGAAAGTTTGTTTTTGTTCAAATAAGCAAGCCCAGCACGGACGACAATACCTAGTCTGAGGAAGAGTAAAAACAAGGCTGAATGCGAAAAATGCTTTTTAGCGAAGATTTCCATTGCCTGGTAAAAGTGCTTGACTTCGTTGATGGAGCTGCGTTTTGAGCTTTCGCCCTTGTAATGAATAATAGTAGCGCCGGAGAAATAACCGACTTTATAGCCAGCTTTTTGAACGCGGTAGCACATGTCGAGGTCTTCGCCATACATAAAGAATTTTTCGTCGAAACCGCCGATTTCCTTGATTAGCTCTGTACGGCAAAACATGAATGCGCCAATAACCGCATCGACGTAGTAGCTTTCGTTTTCGTCGCGGACCGTTGGATTATACTTGCCGAACAGCGTGGATTTCGGAAACAGTTTCTGTAATCCAAACAGCTTGCAAAACGAAGCCCACGGCGTCGGAAAACCACGACGGCAAGCAGATTGGAATGTGCCGTCGGGATTCAATACTTTGCATCCGGCAATACCGATTCCGGGGTTTTGCTCCATATATTCGAACATTGCATGCAAAGTATTTTGTTCGAGCAAGGTATCTGGGTTTAATATCAGTAGATACTTGCCTTTTGCGCGTTTGATGCCAATGTTGTTTGCCTTGCCAAAGCCGAGATTATCGCCGGCTTTGATGAACGTTACTTGCGGGAAAAGCGGTTCCAAAAATTCGACGCTGCCGTCCGAAGAGTTATTGTCAACAACGATTGTTTCAATATCCAAGCCCTTCGAAGCGCTTTCAATCGAACGCAGGCATTCGAGCAGGAAATCCTTAACGTTGTAATTTACTATTACTATTGATATATCGGTGCGCTCGCTCAAATACAATTACGGATTGTTGATAATTACAAAGTTAAGAACATTTATAATAACATCCATAAACAAAAATATTTGCTTAAAAACGAGATGGCGATTGTCCCTTTTCAAGCATTAAAATATGATAAAAAAGAAATATGTGCATGATTAAAATTATTTCATTTTTCATTATAATAAGATTGTCATTAATAGCCACATCGATGGTTAAATATCTTCGCCTGTTCAAAATTATCCAATAAACCTTGCATGATTTTCTTGTGTTTTTCTGTAAATCCAACTTCACGATTTTAACATATAATTTAATACTCGCATATTTG
>CAYLSY010000203.1:0-5225 GCA_964386275.1 uncultured Hyphomicrobiales bacterium | reverse complement strand
ATTTTTTCTTAATTTTGTTATGCTTAAGGTTTCCCAAAAGGAATTAAAAGGGAATCCGGTGAAAAGCCGGAACTATCCCCGTAGCTGTAAGTCCCAATGAAAGGTTTGCCAAGAGCCACTGGCTTAAATTAGCCGGGAAGGCGGCACAACCGGGACAAGTCAGAAGACCTGCCTAAAGCGATGAATCTTACTGCTTTCGGGAGAAAGGCAAAGATGAAATATCACGTGTATTCCATCCTAAATTCATTTCCTGTTGCTGTTTGGTTCAAAATAAAAATCAATTAATAATGCTTTCGATATTAATTGATAGTTTTGCATTACTTATAATTTTACTAAGTAATGAAAACCAAAAAATATGAATGAAAAAAAACAAAAATCGCCTTTGTCTGTTTGCATTATTGCCCGTAACGAGGAAAAATTCATTACCGATTGCATACTAAGCGTTAAAGAAATTGCATCGGAAATAATTCTTGTCGATACCGGCTCGTCGGACAAAACTGTTGAAATCGCTGAAAGCCACTGCTGCAGAGTGTTTCATATGCAATGGCAAGATGATTTTTCTTTAGCTCGTAATCAAGCGATAGAAAAGGCATCTTACCCATTTATATTAAGCATAGATGCCGATGAGCGTCTTATCAATCCAGAAGTAATGGCTGCCACACTCGTAAATGCCGCCGATTCCGATGGCGGCTGGTTAATCAACGTTGAATCGCAGGCTCGGCGAAACGACGGCAATTTCGATGTTTACAACAGCAAGCTTTTGCGACTTTTTCGGAATCATCCCGAAATACGCTTCAGCGGCGTAATTCATGAGCAAGTCGTCGATTCTATAATAAAACTTGGATTGAAAATTGCCGATTCGGAATTACATTTCATTCATTTGGGATATTCGCATGATTCAAGTTCCATGCGCACAAAGCAGGAACGTAATCTCAGGCTTTTAAACAAAGCAATCGATTCTAACCCGAATGACCCTTATTTGCTGCATCAGCGTTCTCGAACCTATCTGGCGCTCGGCGAAATACAAAAAGCCGAACTGGAAACCGTTCGAACGCTTGAAATTGCTAAACCCGGCGGTCTTGTCCGTCCTCAAGCCTTAAATTTCGGCGCTGTTGCGGCATACCAACTCGGTGATTTCGATTTATCTATTAAACGAGCTGTAGAATCATTAGAGCTTGTGCCGGAGCAATCCTTCGCAAATTTCATACTCGGCGAAGCGCTCTCGGCAAAGAAGATGTTTGCCGATGCCTACGAAGCATACAAACGTATGAAACATGCTCAAAGCGCCGCTTCTCCGATAGCTCGAATGGTCGGCGACTACTCCTTGCCACCGGAGCAACTATCGTTTAGGCTCGGCCGCAGCCTTGTTGGTATCGGCATGTTAGCCGAAGCGCAAAGAGAGTTCCTTGCCGGTTTAAACATCAATCCGAATGAAATTGGATGCCTTGTCGGCTTGGCAAATGTTGATTTTAGACAAGGTAACATCGAAAGCGCTAAAACTTATATTGAAAAAGCTAATGCTATCGAACCCGGACGTAAAGACTTACTCGGTTTTCTCGAGCAAATCAAGCAAGCGTTGGAGAAAAAATCTCAATTTACGACTGAAGAAAACTCAACAAATAAAAATTCGAGACTATACTATTCATCGTCGCCGCTATTAACACTATCCATGATTGTTAAAAATGAAGAGCTGATGCTTTCAGGTTGCCTTGAAAGCGTTGCAGGCATTGTCGATGAAATTATTGTTGTAGATACCGGTTCTACAGATAATACAAAGGAAATCGCACTGAAACACGGCGCTAAAATTTTCGATTTCGAATGGAAAAACGATTTTGCAGCTGCCCGCAATGAAGCTCTAAGTCATTCGAACGGTCGATGGATACTATATCTTGACGCCGACGAACGTTTGCTTGTCGAAGATGCAGCAATGTTCCGCTCGATGCTCGAAAACCTTTCGGAAGACATCGGCGGACTGGTATGCACAATCGAAAGCAGCCATATCCAACTCGATGGCGCTGTCGAACATCATCGCGGCGGATATCCTCGTTTGTTCCGAAATTATGGATTTCCGCAAATTGCCTTTCAGGGACGCGTTCACGAACAAATCACACCTTCGATTTTCGCCTTGGGAAAATCGATTATCCTTTCGGATGTTAGAATCGAGCATCTCGGCTATAACCAATCACGTGAAATCATGGACAAGAAAGTAAGGCGCAATTACCATATGCTAATTGAGCATGTCAAAGAAGAGCCGCTGAACGCTTACGCTTGGTATCAACTCGGACAAACACTTGCGCAGATGAGCCTTTTCGAAGAAGCAGAAAACGCTATTCGTTTCGCTCTGCAAATCGGAAAACTATCTGACTCCGTTTTCGCAAGCGCAGCTGCAACACTATCGCAGCTTGTCGGCAATCGTCGGCAATTCGAAGAAGCCTTGCTGTGGGCAGAGCGTTCGCTCGAAAAAGCCCCGTCCCAAGTCTATGCCTTGAATCTGAAAGCATTTTCATTGCTCTATCTTGACCGAAAAAATGAGGCTGAAGCCGCATTTATTGAAGTAATTGAACGGTTGAAAAGGAAGAAAACTGTTCCGCAATCCGGATTCGATATCGATATTCCGGAAAGCGTGCCGCTGCAAGGACTTGAAAAAGCGAGAAGTAGGAATGACACATGTTAATGAATAAATATTTTAAACACAAAGGAAAGGAATAACATGAAGAAAGCTGCATTAATTTTTTTACTCATTTTATTTGGAAATTTTTATGCGATTAGCAGCCCTGACTGGAAATTCAACGCCCAAGTTACCGTCGGCAAACAACCGGTTTTGGTTTTCAATCCAAGCGACATGCAGCAGATTTTCTATGTCTTTTGCGCAGGTATGGACGCTCAATGGGACGGTGTGCCAGAGGAAGGCGACGAACCGCCTTCATTGTGGTCAATTGAACCCAGCTATGACGGAGAAAATGTAACTTATAACACTAAAAAAATCACCGAATTCGACTTTTGGACATTTTTCGCCCCGTTTCGTCCTTGCATTCACAATGACTGCTTGTATTTCGTTCAATCTGGTCAAGTCGTTTGTTTTAATTATATTTCAAAGGAATTTGTCGATATCGGATTAATTCCTACAACCGCCTCGGCTATCTCTGTTTCCGGAAAATTTATCTACTTAAGCGAAAGATACTTACCTGATATCGGCAACGGAGTCGTCGTTTATAATACATCAACAAAGGAATTCACCGACACTATTGCCGCACACGACTTTGTTCAGCAAACCCTGCCATATGGCGATAATCGGCTTGCTGTCTTAAGCGAAGGCGTTTTCGGAGCAAATCAAGCTAAATTGCAGCTCTTCGAATTCGACGGCAATGATTATATAGAACTGAAAACTTTCGACGTTGGCGACTGCGGCAATCATCTGTTTCTAAGCGATTTCTACTATACACTTTATGTAACATCGAACGGTTCGCGGGAACTGTATGCCGTAAATCTTTACGACAACTCAATCGAAAAAGTAACTTCGTTCAAGATGGATTCTTGGAGCGGTCCACGTGAAAGCGTCCGCCATGCCGGCGATAATTATATTATTACGTCTGCATACAATGGATATGTTTATATTATCGATGCCCAAAGCGGAGCCATCGTTGATTCGCTCGATGCAATGGGCAAAGCGGAAAGCATTGATTATTCCATCGAAGATAATATGTTTAAAGAATCCATTGAATATTTTGTAATTGCGACTCCATATCTGCCTAATTACGACATTAACTCGACCGTAACAGTATATGTTTCGGCTAATTCTACCGAAGTTGACGAAGAAACCAATCATGGAAACGAAATCGTAGTATATCCAAATCCCATATCCGATTATTTTAATGTAGTATCTGAATCCGAATCGACAATAATTGAAAAAATCTCCATTATTAGTCTTTCAGGTGAATTACTATATTCAAAAGAGATGGCAGGCAACCCTATTAATTCAACTATGATTTCGTCAAAGGCTCTGGGTTTGGCTTCAGGATACTATATGCTGCATATTGAAGGGAAAAGCCCCACTGGTTGTTTTTCACGAACATTGCCATTAATAATTACTGATTAAATACTGAATTATTAATAGTAAATGATAGATTCAACAAGAAAATATTATCAATTTCTTTTACAATTAGCCGCTATAACGGCACTGTGGCTCATTGCCAATTCAGCTGCATTCGGCAAATTGCCCGATACTCTTATTGCTCCTGAAATCGAAGTCGTCGCCGAGAAATTGCCGGACGAGCCAGCGCTCAAGATTTTTTCTGTTAAAACTATTAATAGAGCTTCGCTCAACACTCTTGCGCCGACCGGTTCGTTATCCGAAGCCCTTGTTTATGCGCAGGGAGTTACATTAAAGGATTACGGCGGCGAATTCGGCGCAAAAACTCTTTCTTTGCGAGGCACAACAGCAGCTCAATCATTGGTCGTTTTCGAGGGATTCAAGTTGAATTCTGCCGAATCGGGCGCTTTCGACATATCTTCGCTTCCGGTTCAAACTCTTTCGAACGCAAGAGTAGTGCTCGGAGGAGCATCTGCGCTATTTGGCTCAGGTTCTATCGGCGGAGCGTTGCTGCTCGAACTTGCCGACGAAAATTCGGAAAAAGAGGCTCATTCCCTTACGCTTAGCCTTGGCTCATTCGGCAGCAAAAAGATGACATTCTCAGCAAGCATGCCGTTCGGCAAATCAAGTGTTTTCGCTGCTCTTCGCTATAGCAAGTCCGACGGTAACTACCCGATTGACGTTTTGCACTACGGCAAATCACAGGAAATAAGCCGCGACAATGCAGATTACAGCGGCTTTTCTTCTCTTGTCGCTTATACTTCAGGCTCAGGGACAAATGAATTGTTGAAAATATTTGTAATGCTTAATTCAGGCGAACGCGGCAGCCCGGGAGCCGTAATTCAAGGTAATATCGAAAATACCACAGCCCGATTGTTTCAAAAAGGCGCTGTAGCAAGTTTTTCTTTCACTAAACTATTATCGAAATCAATTATTTATAAAGCTCGATTGGCTTTTAAGGCAACCAAAGATGATTATTCGGATTCCATCGGTGTGCTTCCGACACACAATTCATATTTCAATAAAGAGTTGCAGGCATCTGCGGCACTTAATTACAGTTTCTTAGGCATAAACACTATATTTAACTGCGACTTGGTTTATTCCACGCTGAATTCCGACATGCTGCTAAAAGAGC
>CAYLSY010000202.1:0-5230 GCA_964386275.1 uncultured Hyphomicrobiales bacterium | reverse complement strand
TATCGTCTTAGAAAATTATAAAATATTGCTTATCTTGCAATTTTACAATATAAAAAAAAATATCGTTCCTAATACTAATATAAATTAAATTGAATGTTCGTATTTAAAAAATATAAATCCAATGTTGCTAAGAGCATCCGAATATTAAAGACAAGAGCAGTATTTGTTGTGCTGATGCTGTCTTTCTTATTTGTTCATCCGTTTAATTCTAATGTGGATTGTTCTGCAAAAAAGACTAAAGCTACTGCATCGAAAAAAATCGCTAAATCGAATAAAAAGCCTTCGCTTACAAAAAAAATAAACAAAAAAAATTCCAACGTCAAAAAAAGCAAGAACTCTTCGAAGAAAAAAAAATCCGTACGACGAAGAAGTTCGTCCCACGCAATAAATTTCAAAGGAACAAAATTAACAATTCTGAAAGATAGCTCTCTTGCCGATGGGATTAGATATAAAATTTTTAAGTATGCCAGTAAAAAGTATTTTGAGTTGCTGCATGTCGTTGAAATCAACATTAACGACACGACAAACCAAGTCGCAGTGCTAAAAGCCAACAGCAGAATATCCGAGCTTTCGAAGCTGCACGACATGATGAACGATTTTAACTCGAACTCCGAAAATAGCGCTATGGCAGCGATAAACGCAAATTTTTGGCGCGCATACAGCTATCTGCCGATTGGACCGGTCATCAGCGACGGCGAAGTCATACAGCTTACATCATACAAAGGTTGGTCCAGCGCGCTTTTCGATGAAAAAGGAAGGCTCTATATCGACAATATCCATATTAGCGCATCGCTTGAATTCAATAAGCATACAGCCACCATTGAAAACGTCAACCATCGCAAAGATTCGTCAGGCATTGTGCTTTACAACCGCTTTGGAGGCGACTTTATTCCATATGTGCCGACTTCATCAATTGAAAAAGACCTCGCATCATATTTCGAAACGCTTGAATACAATGATTCTACTGAAGTTGAAATCGATACGGCTCTTCTTCTTAATGAACTTGCTGCGCAACGCCGCACATTGGCTATGGAGAATTCAATGTTGAAAGCAGGATTGAAATATTGTGCCTCACCTGCATTAAATTGTAATATTCCATGTGTTGTAACGACGATTGATACCGGCACAGTAGCAGTTCCAGATAACGGTTGCATTTTATCCTTCGGCAACAGCAGCTATGACCATTTGCATATGAAACCCGGGGACACAGTGCTGCTAAGGTTTTCTACAGATAAATATTCGGATATTAAGTTTATGAATGCCATTACTGGCACTCCTCGTTTGGTTCGCGAAGGAATTGCCCGGCACGAAGCCTCAATTGAAGGTTCGAAAGGCAAACGCTTTATAAGCCACAGCTTGCCGAGAAGCGCAATTGGCACAAATAAAAACAAATCTGTTATTTATTTAGCCGCAATGGAACCACCTTCAGGTAAAGATAAAAGAGTGGCGGCGAATTTGCAAAACATGGCGGAAATAATGAAGGAAATCGGATGTTTCAATGCGTTAAATCTCGACGGCGGAGGCTCGACGGCAATGGTTATTGAGGGGAAAAATGTGCTTTACCGTAATAATCCCGATTATTCTCGGCGATTATCCGTTGGTGTGGCCGCCGTCAAGAAAAGCCATAAGAAAACTACACGATTGAATGAATAATGCTTTCAAGCTTTTTTTATGTTTCATTGAAAGTAGTCTATTCTATTATAAAAAAATATTTTATAATGTGTGCTTATTTCAATTTATGTACATTGTTGCGGCTAGAAAAAGTGGTAATCGCCACTAAATATACTTCATCAATACTTAATGGCTCGATACCGGACTTGCCTCGGCATATATCGATTGTATTGCAAAGGGACATTCACCCCTGATTTTTCAAGGAAGGAGGTTGAAAGCGAATTTTTCATTAAATAAAAATCCTGGGCTTGGTTAAATATCCTTGCTGGGAACAGACACTTGATTCTTCACAAAGCTTAGCATGGCAATCAATATAGATTGTATTAATACAACAAATATTGCGAAAATTATTTGTTAGACCAATAACATAATATTTTGCAGAATAGTATTTTTTTATTATTTTAATAAAAGACATTTATTGGAAATTTCGTTCATTCGTAATATCTTGATTTATATATATTATCTGATTGTTATCGATATTTTCTAAATATCGTTTGTAAATAAACGTTATTAGCAATGGAACTCTATTAACAAGAATAAATAACTGTTTCAATTACAAATCAAAGGACAAGCCATGGGCGCAAAATTAGTAGATTACTACGAACGCGCAAATACTCTTGGCGGCTTGAAAGCCAAGATGAGACTTGCAATGTTGACCTTGATGCCCGGTAACAAGGCAGAGGAAGCCGAAGATTCACCGGACATTTTAAAGAAATTCGAAGAAGCATTCAAAGAATTAGAAAAAGAATTTAAATAGGAGGAAACATGTCTGAATTCAAAGAGAACGCTTTCATTCTCGACAAGCGCTTCGATCCGATGTCGAAGCGGCACTTCATCAACGGTTTCGTTACCGTTTTGCATTGCCACCACTATTCAACGTTATATACACAATTAGCTCTCGACGCCAAGGAAACTGACCTTTTGGCAGACGTAGCCTTAGATGTGTTCTACCAAGTCTTATCGAGCTATTTCGAAGACTATGATACCGAATCGCTTGATGAAATGATTGACCTATGCTGCCAATATTATGCGGCAGTTGGTCTTGGGAAAATGAAAGTATATTTTGCAGGTGAATTTTCGGGCGAAGTTGAATTGGAAAAATCTCACCTCGACTCAGGCTGGCTCAAGAAATTCGGCACATATGACCGCCCGATAAACTATATTGCCGCTGGTTTTATTTCTGCAATGTTCGCAGTCTTATTTGACGAAGCGCCGAAAACCTATAAGGCAGACGAAATCCAAAGCATAGTAATGGGCGCCGACAAGTCCGTTTTCAAAGTATATAAAGCATTATAAAACCTATTTAATATTTTTATCTTTTACCAAGAGATAAATATTAATTCATAATTACATGTCGTATATTGAATTAATCACTACATGGAGTAAAAAATGGCTATAAATAGAAAAAAGATTATTGATGAAATGTCAAAAATTAAAGTAGTCGGCGACGAAAACGGCTTGATTGAAGGGTTTAATGTCTTAGTCAACCAACTTCCAGCCGATTTTTGGAACGGCTTCGCCGAAAGGCTGACAAACAAAGTATCACCGGATTTATTGGAACCAACGGAATACTTACTCTATAATGCAGCTCACGAATGCGGCTACCATACAGGCTATGGTATCATTACTTCCGACGAATGGAACGCTATTGTTGCGCCGATGATAGAAAAAGTCCCCGAAGACATTCTTTACGGCGCTTATGCTGTATTTACGGCTTGGGGCTGGGCAAATGCAGAAATCGTTGAACTCGTTCCCGGAGAAAAAATGGTTGTCCGAGCATATAATTACTATGAGTCGGATATCGTCAGCTACGGCGCTTCTAAGAAAATGAGCGCTTATATGATTCGTGGCGTCTCGGCGGCATTTATGGATTTGGCTTATGGCGGCGCCTACGACCCAACCGGCAAAACTGGTTTGAACACTTTCTACTGCAAACAGGTGAAGGGCATTGAATGCGGCGATGATTACGGGGAATTCGTTGTAACCAAGGCTTAATTTTGAAAAAAGGTTTGGCGGTTGCCGCTATTTTTATTACTCTTCGTAGACTTGAAAAAAAGTGGCAACCGCTATCTTGATATTTTCATTTTATTTATTATAATTTTATTTATTATACTTGTTGTAGATTTACCTTCGACAAGTGGGATTGTTACGACTTTTCCTCCGAGCGAACTAACGTAATCGGCTCCGACAATAGTATCATAAGTATAATCCCCGCCTTTGACCAATACATCTGGCTTGATAAGTTTGATAAGTTCTTCGGGAGTGTCTGCGTCGAATAAAACAACATAATCAACGCTTTTCAATTCATTGAGGACAGTTGCACGGTCCGTTTCCGTGTTCAACGGACGGTTTTCGCCCTTCAAACGCTTGACGGATGAATCGGTGTTCAAACCGACAAATAGCAAATCGCCGAGCGCTTTTGCTTTTTTTAAATAAGTAACATGACCGGCATGAATAATATCGAAACATCCGTTGGTAAATACTATTTGCTTGCCATTTCTATGCAAGTCCAAACACATTTTCTCCGTTGCGTCAAAAGAAATAATCATATATCCATTCAGAATTATTAAGTTTATATAGCGTAAAAAAATGAAATTAATTGAAAACAAGTATTATTCTTAATAAGTCATACTAAACGTTTCGGTGAAAACATCTCTGGAAGCGGAAGATGGATACTTTTCTTCACATCACCCTGCTTATGATGATTAATACACAGAAGTCTCTATTATTCTTTCATAACTACATAAGTTTCAACTTTTTGAGCGCTTTTTCCGTGATTTCTAATCTTGCTTTCAGAAAGTCTTCTGTTCTTGTGCTGTCAAATTTTATGAGGTTGGCGAACATATACGCATTATCGGAGGTTTCGAGCCAACCGACATACCAGCCAACATTAGCCCATCCTGTTTTAGCTCTTAATCGATAGCTTTCGGTAGAATCCTTGAGCATGATTCTCTTTACAATTTCCATACTATGCTTCGAAAACGGGAGCGAATCTTCATACAAACGTCGCAGGAAGTCGATTTGCCCATAGCTTGTTATACGTAAATCGCCACGAAGCCAGAACTGGTCTATTCCGCCGCCGATATTTTTGTTACCGTAATTGATTTTATCGAGCCAATGCTGCATGCGCTCAGCGCCTATGCGTCGAGCCATTTCCTGATAGAACCATACTGTGGAATTAGCTAAAGCATCCTTTAAATTGTAGTCCCTGTCCCAAAAATCATAGTAGCGATGGACGCCGTCCCACTTTATCGTTTCGTTTTCGTCGGCTACAGCGCCACATTCGAGCGCAATTAGTGAGTTAGGCAGCTTGAAAGTCGATGCAGGCAGAAATTCGCATCGGGCGAGCGAATCGTTATAGACTGAGTATTTCTTGGTTTTCATATCGTAAACGAGGAATGAACCTTCGAAATTCCACTCTTTAAATAGTTCTCCTAAATCATTGCGAACTTCGATAGTATCAGCCTTCGCTGGCAATATTTTCTCCTGATTTTTCGAGCATGACAGCATTAAAAGCGCCGCAAAAATAAGAACGATAGATGAAAACCTCATTTGAACT
>CAYLSY010000201.1:0-5325 GCA_964386275.1 uncultured Hyphomicrobiales bacterium | reverse complement strand
TTCGCCGGGAACAAAATCCTCCTGTCAATCAACAGCTTTAGCCGCTAAACTGCAAAATATAAATATGGAAATAAACAAAATATACTTTTTCATTGAAGAACCTCCTGAGAAAATTTGAAAAATGTTAGTTAGAATTTATTATTTTAAAAAATAATTTCTGAAGTTGAATTGTTGAGTTTTCTTGCGCCGAGCGACAGTTTCGATTGATTGAATTCTATGCGTTAAATATTTCTACAATATTTCCATTGCAATTATAAAAAAAAAAAAACATGAGCCAAATTAAATATTATTCATAATTGCTTTTTTTTTATTTTTTTCCTTAAATTTGCGTTTGCAATTTACATCCGTTGGAGGTGCTTTGCGTTGCACATGAGCTGCGGCGCAGGCTGAGATGAGACTCCTTGAACCTGATCCGGATAATACCGGCGTAGGAAAGACGGCAACGCTTTTTCAAAAAACATACCGTTATCGCCTCATTTCGCATTCACAGCGCCTTTTGCCGACGGGAAACAGTTTTTTTCTAAGAACAATTTCCGGAGGAAAGGTTATGTTTAATTTAAAATCCCCCTGCCCCCTTTTGCAAAGGGGGAAAAGAAAAGCCCCTTTACTAAAGGGGAAAGAATTTGTGTTTCTATTTGTCGTAATGCTTATTGCGCAAAGGTCGGCTTTTAGTGAAAACTCAAAGGACAGCGTTCGAACTTACGTTGCGCCGACTATCACAATTACTTCCACTCGAGCCGAGCAGTTCGTTTCGCCGGTGGCTATTTCCGAAATAACATCGGAAGAGTTGAAATCGAGCTATATTATGAGTGATATGCCCGCTCTGCTCAACTTTCAGCCGTCGGTTGTGGCTTATTCGCAAAACGGCAACTGGGTTGGCTACTCGAACCTGACGATTCGCGGTTTCGACCAGCGACGAATTGCCGTCCTCATTAACGGCATTCCGCAAAACGACCCCGAAGACCACCAAGTTTATTGGATTGATTTTCCGGATATCGCCTCGAACCTCGAAAGCATCCAAGTGCAACGCGGCGCAGGCGCTAGCGCCTACGGTTCGGCGGCAATAGGCGGCAGCGTCAATTTGACGACATCGAATTTCGTAAATAAGCGCGGGGTAACCGTCTTTTCGGGCATCGGCTTCCAAGAATATGGCAGCGGCAAAGAGCATTTGATTCAAGCCACGACGAATAAGCAGTCATTCGAGATTTCATCCGGAATCATCGATAAATATGCTTTCTACGGCAGACTTTCGCGTATTTATTCAGCCGGATACCGCGACCGTTCGTGGACAGAACTCAACAGCTACTTTCTGAGCGCCATACGCTTCGACGATAATTTCACAACACAATTGAATGTCTTCGGCGGACCGATTTCCGACGGCTTGGCTTATACCGGCTTGCCGAAATCATACATTAAAAACGATAGCCTGCGCCGGCTCAATCCGGCTTATTACGGCTGGGGATATAATGCCGCGGGCGATAGCGTTACTTATTTCACCGAGCGCCGCAAAGAAGAAGTCGAAGGTTTTTCGCAACCGCATTTCGAATTGCTTCTCGATTATAAAATTTCGGAAAATATGAAATTCAATTCCTCGATTTTTTACTATGCAGGAGATGGCTATTTCGATAACGATGCCTCTTGGGCTGATGCCGCCACGTTGCGCATCGACACGACATACGGATTTAATCCGACGCAAGAACCCACGAATACTCTAATGCGTTGCTTCGTATCGAATAAGCATGGCGGCTGGATTCCGCGCTTGCATTTTAAAACAGACAACATCGAACTTGCCCTCGGCGGAGAACTACGCTGGCATCGTTCCGAACATTACGGCACAATATTATACGGTGAAAATTTACCTGCAGGCTTGACTCCAGACTATAAAGTCTATTCATATGAAGGAATTCGCGATATCTATTCCGTTTTCGCTCGTTCGCGCTTTCAATTAACCGACGATTTTGCTCTGACAGCTGAATTGCAAATTGTTGACCACCGCTACGCAATCGCAAACGAAAAAGCCGGCAATAAATACCTCTATTATAACGATGTAAACGGTAATCCCGTCGGCGGTCCCGGCGAATTGTTCAATATTCATTACACATTCCTCAACCCAAGATTAGGCGCAACTTACCTGCTCGAGCCGGGTTTCAACATCTATTTTGAAACGGCAATCACTTCACACGAACCGCGTATGCGTAATCTTTATGCAGCAGATGATTCGTACTTTGGCGCAAAACCGCTTTTTAAGCATAATACCATCAATGGTGTTGATTACTACGACTTCACTAATCCCGATGCAAAGCCGGAAACAATGCTCGATATCGAAATCGGTTCAAATTACCAAAATGATAATTTGCATATTAATGCAAACCTATACTGGCTCGAATACTATGATGAGTTGATTAAAAGCGGACGTGTCGATATTTTCGGAAATTCCATCGACATCAATGCTCCACGCTCGCGCCATTACGGCATCGAACTCGACGCCGAGTATGCACTGCTCAAATCAAGCGATTTATCGCTATCGCTCAGGGCAAATGCAACTTTCAGCCGCAACGAAATTTCCGAGTTCGACCTTGTTGCCGAAGGAGTCGATACCGTTTCGCTCAAAGGCAACGAAATACCCGGTTTTCCGTCGCTTGTTTCCGCCTTCGGAATTAATGTGAAATATGAAGGATTGGCATTTAATTTCTACGGTAAGTATTGCGGCTCTTCGCGAACGGATATGTATGGCGATATGCTTCAAAACAACGAAAAGCTTATTAATATCGTGAAAAACTACTTCACGTATTATGCCGATAATACGCTCGATTCTTACTTCACTGCAAACCTTGACTTGTCATATACTTTGTCTAATATTCCTTTTGCCCAGAGCGTGAGATTTCAATTGCAGGTAAATAATGTTTTCAACACGCTTTATGCCGCCGGAGCCGAAGGCATGGAGTTCTTCCCAGCAGCCGAAAGGAATTTCTTTATTGGAGTAGAAATTAGGTATTAACACTCTTGCTCATCGTTCGAATCACCCGCTCGGCGGCAGCAAAACCGCTCCGGGCGGCTGATTCGAGCGTTGCTGGCAATCCTGCGACTGTCCAATCGCCGGCAAGGAAAATACTGCCAGCAACGTGTTCCAGTTTTCTTTTTGCATGTTCAGCCTTTGGCGTGGCGGCATAGGTGGCATTTCGTTCGATGATGACTCTGCTTCTAATCAATTGTCTTTTTCGAATTTCTGGAAAATATTGCTTTAACTCTTCGAATATTTGAATTGAAATCTCTTCGTGGCTTCTGTTTAAGAATTGTGAGGCTGCGCTAATGGTTACCGTCAGTAAGTGTTCGTTCTTGTTGCCGCCATACCTCCATTCGCCGCTGCATTTGTCGAAGAGCCAGTGAGATTTTCCTCCAAGCAGGCTATAATACGTGTGTTCAAACCGCAAAGCTCCATCGAGCCAAAAATATGCCGATAAAATCGGCGACGATTCGAAATCGTCATGGAGGAAACCAAGATTGACATTAGTTTTTGAGTTATTCAATATACTGGAAAGTACGTTCGCAGGTATTGCGCTAATCAATGCGTTACACTCAATTCGCTCGCCGCTATTCGCCGATAATGTGATATTAGATGAAGAATCAACAGATATTTCGTTTATCGTTGTATTCCATATTATTCTGCCGCCTAATGCCTCGAATTTTGTCTGAAATTCGGAAAACAACATCGAAAGAGGCTTAAGCGGCAGAGCCAATGCGCCGCTCGAGCCTCCTGCAAGAAATCCGGTTCTCAGAATATTAAGGAAGACCGAAGCGTCAGCAATTTCGAGTTGCGTGTTCATTGCCGAAACAGCCAGCGGTTTCCAAAAATTGTTGCATGCATCGTCGGTTTGAGAAAATTTTCTTAAGAATGATTCTGCGGTCTCGCCTTCGAGCAACTCGCTTTTTATGCTCTTAATGCGGGATACAAAGTGTGCTATGGCTAATTTTGATTTTGTCGATAAAGTCGGAGCATTTAAAAAAGAGAGTAAAAGAGACAATTTTGCGGATAGTCTACCGCCTCCGATAATATACCGTAAACCTTCGTTTGTGACGAAAGGAACTGATAATCTATCGGAATGCTCTATGAAATTTCGAGCGCCGAGCATTTCGAGCAGCCGGTAAAAATACTGATAAGCGCCAATCGTAATGTGTTGGCCATTATCAAGGGTTTCGCCGCTTACTTTATCAACAAAGCTATACGCCCTGCCGCCGGGGAAGCTCCTTTTTTCGAACAGCAAGGGCTTGTATCCTCGGCTGGCAAGCTCCATTGCGGCAGCCATGCCCGCGACTCCAGCTCCGATTATGGCAATATGCCGCATTAGCGAACTATTGCTGAATATTGCAACGTATTAATTCACGATAATAGCCCTGAATCAAGGTATCTGTAGCTGCATAATATGGACTGTCAGGCGATTCGGTAGTTTTTAAATTATATGAATCGAGTTTTCTGCGAACAATACCCAGTCCTTCGGCAAAATAGAAGTATTCGGTTGATAAAAACTGCCTTTTGATTGTAATGGAATCATTACTTGGATTGAATGTTGTTTTTAGCTGGTATAATTGGTCAGTTTTGTATCTGAATTTCCTTGCAGTGTATACTTTGGAACCAAAATTATACTCGATTTTGCCTTCGGAATAGCCATTTATAGCTATATTTAGCTTAGACGAAACATGTTTTCCATTAAAGTAATAATTGTAATTCTGAATAGTTGTGTCATAAATGTGCCAGTCGTTCGAGCCGAAATCGGCTAATGTAACCCATTGGTCGGTCATGCCTTTGAACAAGGAGTCACTTTCGTCGATAATCCAATTCAGCTGGGTATTAGCTGTTATCAGGTGCATGGTATCATAAGGAACATTGTTCTTATAAGCTATCAATACATAAGTAGTATTCTGGAAATAGTCTGTATTTTCGCTGACAACGGCGAGAGAATCATACCATAATGTTTCGGAAATAGTATCGGAAACGCTGTTCAGGCGGTAAGCCTTGTAAATCCAGTAATTGCCGACTTTTAGCGGCATAAACTGCGAGGCGTTCCCAACTGGAACATTGGTTGAATTATCATCGCATGATGATATTAGTAATACAAAAGGCATAATTAGTGCTAAAAGACATATTTTCTTTTTCATGTTGAATTTTTTAATTGTTAATATTAAGAAAATTATATTTTTACAATGAATATCTTTTAATTTAATTTATTTTTTGATAATTTTCAAGTTCTTAAATTACATTTTTAGATTTTAAGATAAAATGATGGAATGAGAAAGACTAATAAATATCATCGACAACTATTCAGAATA
>CAYLSY010000200.1:0-5335 GCA_964386275.1 uncultured Hyphomicrobiales bacterium | reverse complement strand
TTTCTTTAGAAGAAGTATAGATTTTCTGAAAGCGGCTGACATACAAGAAAATTTTCCTTATTTTTCAAAAGGGAAATAAGAGATACATAATATTATAAAGAATAATGAAATAATTTTTTAATTATGCACATATTTCTTTTAATTCACATTGTTTACGTTTAAAAAGTGGCAACGCCACTTTATTCCAAGTTGCATTTATTAATTCAGAATTGAATTCTATTTCAATAAAAAGTCTCTTGAAGGGGAAAGCGTCGTATCATTCTTTGCAACTTATTGGCAGACGATAAGTTAGACGCTTCGCTGAGGTTCGAATGACCCACTCATATCATTGCCTTTTTTTCCTAACAAGCGTCCAAAGCAGGTGGTCGAATTCTAAGAATGAGATTGAATCACTGACATAATATGAAGATGCAAAATTGAATGTAACTTTGTTTTATAAATCCTTATTCGCCAACGAAACCTGCGAATCCGGCAGCTTGATATATTCGATACCGAAACTTTTGTATTCACGGTATAGTTTAATAGAACTCCTTGCGCTTTCGACTAATATCATTATGACCATTAATATCAAGATAAATGAAATAATAACGAGTATGTAATTATTATTTGGCAAATAGTTATGGAATATGTTAGTTACTGCGGCTGTCAACGTTGTAACCATTATAAAACACATAGGGATAATAGTAATCCATATATACTTGGCTTTTCCGAATCTAACCAAGTATATCGTTCCGATTGCAAATGCAATAATTGCTAACATTTGATTTGCTGTACCGAAGAGCGGCCAAATGGAAGATACATTTCCCGTGTAAAGCAAATATCCCCAACTAAATGAGATTAATGCTGAAAAAAGTACCACATTTCCCCAGTCTTGTTTCTTTGTTTTGGGTTTTAATGTCTGTCCAAATAAATCTTGCAAAATATAGCGTCCGATTCTTGTGCCGGCGTCAATAGTAGTTAAAATAAACAGCGCTTCGAACATAATGCAAAAGTGATACCAAACGCCCATCAACTTTTCGAGCCAAGGTATATCATGAAAAACATAGGTCATACCCACAGCTAAGGAAACAGAGCCGCCGGGTCGCCCTGCAAGTTCTTCGCCGACAAGACTTGAAAGCAACGGCAAATCCGCAGGATTCATGTTTAATTTTTCGAATATTCCGGGTAAAGTGTTTATTGCGAAATAATCGGCGGTTGGCAGAACGGTTGCTGCAATCAGAGCCATTACTCCGACGAATGCCTCGACAAGCATAGCTCCAAATCCAATAGGCAGTATGTCTTTTTCATTATTAATTAATTTCGGAGTCGTTCCGCTGCTAACTAATGAATGAAAGCCCGATAAAGCGCCGCAAGCTATTGTAATGAATAAATATGGAAATACTTTACCGGGTATTATCGGACCGCCGCCGTTTACATATTCCGTAACGGCTGGCATTTGTATATTCGGCATTACGATGATAATACCAATGGTAAGGATGAGAATAACGCCAATTTTCATATAAGTGCTTAAATAATCTCGCGGCAACAATAAAAGCCAAACCGGAAGCGCAGCAGCGAGGAATCCGTAAACAGCAAGTATTACGGACATTTCTTTTTCCGAAAAATCAAGGTATGGGGCAATAAACGAATCTTGAACGAATGGTCCAACAAAGACTCCAACCAATACGAGCGCAACACCAATTATAGTCGCTTCAGTTATTTTGCCCGGTCGTAAGTATTTAAGGTATATACCGATAAAAAAAGCGACTGGAATAGTGAAACCTACCGTAAATGTTCCCCAAGGCGAGTGCTTAAGCGAGTTTACAACTGGTATTCCCAAGCCTGCCATTGAAATGATAACAATAAATATAAGGGCAATCGATGTGATGAACCCCATCCTTTTGTTGACAAGCAATTTTGCAATATCTGCAATCGACCTGCCATCGAATCTCACCGATGCAGCTAAAATTACCATGTCATGCACTGCTCCGGCAACTACGGCGCCTATTAATATCCATAATAATCCCGGCAGAAAACCAAATTGCGCCGCGAGAACCGGACCTATGAGCGGTCCGGCGCCTGCTATTGCAGCAAAGTGATGTCCGAACAATACTCCACGGCTCGTCGGAACGTAATCCTTGCCGTCGTTGAATAAATCCGAAGGAACTTTGTTGTCTTTATTTAATTGTAATACTCTGTTGGCAATAAACCTTCCATAAAACCTATAACCTATTACCAATACCATTAATGTAATAAGAACTAAAACAATAGAGTTCATTTCACTTTTCCTGAGTGTTATCAAGCATATTACATGACTTATTCCATTTCTATACTGCAAACTTAGCGTATAATCTTAATTATACAAAGTGAAATGGCGAGAAAATATATTTTTTTTGAGGTAAATTTTACAGAAGAAATCATGATTTTTTTTGATTTGAAATTGATAAGTCCCATACAATCAATTTAAAATTTTTTCGTTACTTATTATTTATTACATCAATTAATACAATCCTTGTTGAAATTATGAATACTATTTTTCGAAGCAAAGCGATTATTCTTATGCTATTTGGAATAATTATTTCCAGTATGTCTTTGGTTTCTCAGCAGCAAATGCATACAACTATCCCTCCTAAGCAAATATCTCCTTTTTTTAAGGACAAAAATGGAAAGAATTATTATCCCCATACTCTAATAATAAAATTTAAAACTGAAGGCTATGCTTTCAAAAAAAATCGTTCAGCGATTTTTAATGATATTGAGAAAATATTTGAAAACCAAGGAGTTATTCAATGTCGCCAACTTTATGAGTATTTCTCTAATCCTGCTTTAGCTTCGAAAGATATAATCGGCGCTGGGCGAATATTTCAATTGTTCTTTACCGGTAACGAAGACCCAGAGAAGATTTGTGAGCGATTACGAAAAATTTCTGCAGTTGAATACGCATATCCATCATATCACCATGATGTTTGCCTGACGCCGAACGATTCTCTATTTTCGATTCAATACGAGCATGCGCTAATAAAAACCGAGCAGGCTTGGGACATCACAACCGGTGGCAGTGCTATTATAGCCATTGTCGATACAGAATGCGACTGGGAACACGAGGATTTGGCTGAAAACATTTGGCTCAACCCTGGCGAAAACGGTATCGACAATATGGGTAATGATAAAAGCAGCAACGGAATTGATGACGACGGAAACGGAAAAATTGATGATTTTCGTGGCTGGGACTTTGCCGGAGACATAACTTGGGACGATTTTTACAAAGGCATTATCCGCGAAGATAACGATACGAAAATTCATGACCCAAATTCAACTTTCAATCACGGCACGTTTACCGCAAGCAATGCTTCTGCTGTAACGAATAACGGCAAAGGCTTGTCTGCTGCTGGTTTTTCTACTAAATTAATACCCGTAAAAGTACGAAGCGATTTTGGCGCCGCGTTCTTTGCAAACGAAGGATTGATGTATGCCGCCGCTATGGGAGCGGATATTATTAGTTGCAGCTTCACGGGGCTTGGTTACGATGAATACGAGCGTGAAGTTCTGCGGCAGGTCGAGGCGCTTGGCTCTCTGGTCATCGAATCCAGCGGCAATGATTATTATAATAATGATGCAGAGGATTATGTTTACTTGAGCTATCCTCATTTGATGTATGTCGGAGCAAGTAATGATGCGGATATGCCGGCACATTTCACGAATTATGGCATAACCACCGCAGTTTTTGCCCCCGGCACAGCTATAATGTCGGCAGTTCCTTATAATAAGTATTACCCCATGAACGGCACATCAATGTCCTCGCCGATTGTAGCTGGTATTGCTGCACTGGTTAAATCTCAGCATCCTGATTGGTCGCCGCGTCAGGTCATGCATCAATTGCGCTCGACTGCTGACCGAATTTTCTATCCCGATACTTCGCATATGCAGCCGCTGTTTTACGGTAGGCTTAACGCATACCGTGCGTTAAGTGTAAACAAATCTTTTTTATCGGGCGAGACTATGCCGGGAATCGAATGTATTGATGTCATAATTAATGATGATAAGGCTGCAATTGATAATTATAATGCAAATGTTGTTGAGTTGGTTCTAAAGAACTATCTTGCTAGTGTGGCAAATTTGAAAATCGATATATTGACTTTGGATACTCTTGTTTTTATTAATGGTTATAATCATCAGACAATTGATTTTGAAGGTCCCGATTCTATAACCAGTATATTTTTTAATATACAATTGAATCAGAATACAAGGTGGTATCATAAGGAAACATGCCTGCTTTTGAAATTTTCGAGCATTGGATATGTCGATTATCAATTGATTAAATTGAAACTTGCAGCGCCGCCATCAAACAGTATTACTGTTTTTACCGATAAGGTAAATTGTGATTTCAAAGACATATTTGGTCAATATAGTATAGTATCTATATCAGCTCCTGATGTAAATAACTTATGGGTTGCCGGTATCGATAGCATAGGCAAGAGCTTTTATGGTATAACATCAATGAAACAAAGAATAGGAGCGGGATATATTGATTTGCCTGCTGGTTTGCAAGCGAAATATATTTCGTCGCCTTCAATTTTTAAAGCAGTTGTTGTTTGCGAGGATTCTTTAGCCGCAAAATATGTATACTATACTACTGATATGGGTAAAACATGGTCTCAATCAACTATAGAAGCAAGTGTAACAGATATTTCGAATGTGAATTTTTCTCGTAACGGAATTGGAATAATGCAGGTCAGCTCGATGTTTATGCCCTATTCCAATGTGCTTGTTAGCGAAGACTATGGAAAGTCTTGGCATTATCCGATTACGGTTTTCCAACCCGGCTATGAGTTGTTTATGCCACAATCAATGTCAATTTTAGAGGATAGGCGCTGTTTTTCTTCGGCAAGTGGTAATTTTTATATCTCAGACGATAACGGGCTTAATTGGGTTAGAATTGAAACAACAGGCTGGCGTCCGATTTTTTATTTGCTATCGACAGCAAATGAAAATGAAATTGCTGGAATATGCGGCTTGGATACTAACATGTCGGTTAATTATTTTGCCTATTCTACCAATACAGGAATGACTTGGATAGTAGAAAACAACAGGAATTTGTCTGAGTTTATTGATTCGCCATCAAAGCTTATTACATCTCATAATTTTACTTGGACAGATTATGCTTATAATGACGCAAACTGTGTGCTGCTTACATCAAATGGAGATTTGTTTTTCACGGATAATCTTGGAAAAGAATGGTATCCCGTGAAAAATCAACACAGATTTGGTGATTATGGAGAATTGGCAGTCGACGGCAGGGTTTTGGCTTCGTCGGTTAGAGATTCTTATAAAACAAGACTTTGGCTTGCTGGTAAGT
>CAYLSY010000199.1:0-5340 GCA_964386275.1 uncultured Hyphomicrobiales bacterium | reverse complement strand
AGCTTACAAAATAATTGCATCCTTAATCCTTATAAATTCTTAATTTTGAAGTTTATTTAATCTCAGATTCTAAAAAAATGAGCAATATTCAAGTTATAGAATACGAAAATAAAAACAGGAATGAATGGGAAGAATTTGTGCTGAACTCCAACAATGGCACAATGTTCCATCGTCAGGCATTCCTTGATTATCATCCTAATGGTAAATTCAATTTTCATCATCTTATGTTCCGTAAGAACAAAAAGCTGCTTGCAGTCTTGCCCGGCGGCATTACCAAGGACAGGCGTGTGTTTTGGTCGCCAATGGGCGCCAGCTACGGTTCTTTTGTAACGGATGATATTCGCTTCGAAGAATCGCTCGAATTGGTCGACACTGCCTTGGAATACTTTGCTGCAAACGGTTTCGAGGACATATACCTTATTCCTCCGCCATTGATTTATTCGCGGAATTACTCGCAGCATTGCGAATATGCGATGCTATATCGCAAGTTCGATTTCGAGTTGCATTACATTTCTCACGCTATCGATTTGAAGCACGGGAGCGGCTTTTTAACGCATTTCGACAAAACGGCAAGAAAATCAATACATAAAGTATTACGTGAGAAAAAAATTGAAATCGTCGATAGCCTTGACTACGAATCATTCAACGATATTTTACTTAAAAATAAAGCGCGACACAACGTAAAACCAACGCATACGCTCGAAGACATGCTCAGGTTGCAGCAACTTGTGCCTGAACACCTCAAGCTCATGCTCGTTATGCACGAAGGCAAACCGATTGCAGGCTCATGGCTATTTTTAGCTAATCCGAAAGTTGTGTTATGCTTCTACAACATGCTTTATTATGAATATGAGCACCTGAAGCCTGTTTACCTTATCAATTATGAGACTGTGCGTTGGGCAACGGAAAACGGATACGAATGGGTCGATATCGGCGTTTCGCAAGATACTAAGGCTGATGACCCGATGACGCCGTCCATTGGCTTAATCAACTTCAAAGAGAGATTCAACTCGCGTGGAATCTTGCGCTCAACTTATCATTATAAATTTTAACATATTTGATGAACGAAAGTAATAAATTCGACGCATGTTTTATAACATTCAATGAATTGTCGACTGATGCACGGACGTTGAATTTCGCTCGTACCCTTAATGAAGCTGGAAAGAAAGTGGCTGTCATCGGCATTGGCAACAAATTCGACGCATTCAATTTTCTAAAAGAAGGGATTGCATTCTTTTTTGTTCAAGAAAGCCAAGCAAAATCGGCTTGGAGGCGTTGGCTTGCATTTATTGCATCGGCAAGGAAATACTCAAAGAAAGGCGCTGCCGCTACTTATTGGTCCGAAGACGTTTTCTCGCTTTTCATCGCAAAGGAACTTAAGCGGATTAATGGTGGAAAAATTTTCTACGATTCACGCGAAATATACTCTCAGCTTGGCTCTAACGCCAAACGTCCCATTCGGCAGAAGTTCATTTCTTTTTTCGAAAATCGTTATATCAGAAATGTTGATAAAATTATCATTACCGGCGAATTGGATAAACTCTACCTCGAAAACTACTTCGGCAGCGGTTTTAAGTATTATATTGTCAAGAACCTACCTCCGTTCAAAAAAATTGAGCGTAATAACTCGCTAAGAGAAATTCATGATATTCCGTCAAATGCTCCTATACTTGTTTATCAAGGAATGGTGATTGAAGGACGAGGCATAGCTCCGGCGATTAGAGCATTAAAACACTTACCCGAAGCCTATTTTGTAATTATTGGCAGTGGCAACTTTTTTGAAAAAGCAAAAAAAATTGCAATTTCCGAAGATGTTGCCGATAGAGTAATTTTCCATGGAAAAGTAGAATACGACAAACTCGCTGCGCTAACAGCTTCAGCCGAAATTGGATTAGCTCTAATCGAGCCGATTTCAATATCTTACGAATTTGCTCTGCCCAACAAATTATTCGAATATGCTATAGCCGGCGTGCCGGTATTGGCAACAGATTTACCGCAAATGAAGGAAATAATCGAAAAATTCGGCATCGGGCTTACAATCAAGGCGGATTCAGCGCCTGAGTTGATTGCGCAACAAATTAAGTATATGCTTGAAAAGGAAAACCATTCCGTTTTTATCGAAGCTTGCCGCAAATCGGCTCCCAAACTAAGCTGGGATTCCCAAAAGCTTGCTGTATTATCAATCATGGAAGATTAGCCGATGCTTATCCTGCTTTTCTTTCAACAAATAATTGCTTCAGGAACTCATGTAATTGCAAAACTAATTACTGCAGAGATACCTTCGCCGGTTGTGTTGTTCTATCGCGGTGAATTTGCAGCTTTGGGCTATGGAATTCTCATTGCGCTCAATAGAAAACGCTTAAAAGTCATTGAAAAGAAAGACCTGATAACGCTTTTCATTCTCGGAGCAATTAATATTCCCATCAATCAATTCATTTTTCTAAAATCAATTACTTATACAACAGCTCCTAATGTCGCATTGGCTTATGCGATGTCGCCAGTATTTGTCTTCATCCTTGCAGCAATATTTTATGGAGAACGCTCAAGTACTTTGAAAATGTTCGGTTTAATTACTGCTTTTGCTGGCGTTTTGCTTGTTTTGCTCGAGCGTGGATTGGATTTGTCTTCGGAGTATTTTCTCGGAAATGTGTTAGCTTTGGCTGCAAGCGTTTCGTGGGCTGTTTATACGGTCTTGGGGAAAAACTTCTCGATAAAATACGGGGCTATATTCGCAAGCTCGCTAACAGGTATTGCAGGCTTCTTTCTTTATATACCTATATTCATGCTTCTACCCGAATCATCGAACATTCCTGAATTGTCGACTGAAAACTGGCTTCAAATCGGCTATCTCGGCATTGTTACTTCTATTTTTAGTTATGTAATATGGTACTACGCATTAAGAATCCTTGATGCCAGCAAGGTTTCTGTTTTCAACAACTTGCAGCCGATACTTACAACAGTGTTATCAGTAATTTTTTTAAGCCAAGATGTATCGGCAATTTTAATTATTGGAGGACTGATTACAATAACTGGAGTAATAATGACTCAAAAAGGCTGAATTCACCCAAGAATATATTACCTATTACCTGTAAATCCCTTTATTACTTGTATTAATAAAATTGATGCAATTCATTATTTCGTCCGGCACATTGGCATTACTTTCAAGATATTTTTTAATCCCGTCCGTTGTGTTCAAACCAGAGAAAAGAACGCATTTATAGAAATAATCGATTTCATCAATTAATTCCTTGGCAAAGCCCCGGCGGCGAAGTCCGATTTTATTAATTCCTTCGGTTTTTGGGGGAATTTTTCCGATTAGAGTGTATGGAGCAATGTCTTTAACGCATTTAATATCTGCGCCAACCATTGCATGACTGCCAATGCTGCAAAATTGATGAACTTTTGCGAAAGCGCCGAAAACAATCCAATCGCCAGCATGCACATGGCCGGCAAATTGCGAAGTGTTGGACATAATGTTGTTGCTACCGAGCCTGCAATCATGCGCAATGTGGCAATATGCCATAATCAAATTATCATTTCCGATAACAGTCTTGCCTGTAGTAGTGCCGCGATGAATCGATGTAAATTCACGTATGCAATTTCTATCGCCGATTATTGCTAAGGTAGGCTCATTATTATATTTCAAGTCTTGCGGCTCGGCGCTGATAACTGTATGGTAGAATATTCTGCAATGGCTGCCGATACGCGCGCCGTTGGCAATAATACTATGGGAATAAATTTCAGTATTATCGCCGATTTCAACATCGTCTTCGATAATAGAATAGGCGCCGATTTTCACATTATCGCCAATTTTGGCTTTGTTTGATATAATTGCGGTCGGATGGTAGTAATTTGTCATACGTTTCTATCCACTAATGCTGCTTGAATTTCAGCTTCCGCTACAATTTGTCCATTTACGTAAGCGGAGCCTTGGAAAAAGTAAATATTGAGCTTTTTGGCAACCATTTTCAA
This sequence comes from uncultured Hyphomicrobiales bacterium, assembly GCA_964386275.1. Lineage (GTDB taxonomy): Bacteria > Bacteroidota > Ignavibacteria > Kapaibacteriales > UBA2268 > CAYLSY01. The sequence goes on along the minus strand of CAYLSY010000199.1, from coordinate 1,368 downwards.
CTCCAAAACAAGTTGGTCGCCGGGGATAACCGGTTTGCGGAATTTAGCGTTTTTGACGGATTGAAAGAATACTAAAACTTTGCTCGGGTCGCTGACTATGGAGTGTAAAAGAATAAGACAGCCAGTCTGAGCCATTGCTTCGAGAATCAGTACCCCGGGCATAACAGGCTTTTCGGGGAAGTGTCCATTAAAAAAAGGTTCGTTAAAAGTAACATTCTTAACTCCGACAACCGTTGCGTTTTCATTATCGAAGTCCACAACTTTATCAATTAATAGAAATGGGTATCGATGAGGCATGATTTTCAATAAATCATTGATATTAAAAATCACGTCGCCTTTTGCTGCGCTTCGGAATTTTTTCAGAGGTAAAGTTTTCAAATAAGCCTGGCGGATTTTCTTGGCAAATTCAAAATTCGAAGCATGACCGGGACGCGCTGCAAGAATTTGCGCTTTCAAACGGACGCCGACTAGCGTTAAATCGCCAATCATATCGAGTAATTTATGGCGTGCAGGCTCGTTTTTGTATCTCAATTGAGTGTTGTTTAATGTTCCGTTAGAACCTATAGTTGGCGTTTCTTCGAATCCGAAAAGGTCGCGTAGCCGTTCAAGCTCATCAGTTTCAACTTCTTTATCGACAATGACCAAAGCACTGTTAAGCGAACCGCCCTGAATCAAGCCATCAGTGCGCAATTGCTCAACTTCGGTTAAAAAACAAAAAGTTCTTGCTGGCGCAAAATCCGTAACAAATTCCTTTTTTAAATCGAACAATCCTGTGTGTTGGCTGCCGAGCGCTGGCACATTATAATCTATCATTACGGTCAAACGGTAATCGTCGAGCGGAAGAGCAACTAAATCGACTCCTTTTTCCTCATTGGTTATTCGAATAGTTTCTTCGATGACGAAATACTCTCGTTCGGCGGCAAGTTCGACTTTTTCTGCCCGCAAAAGCGCCTCGACATAAGGCATGGAACTGCCGTCGTGGACTGGAGGTTCGCAGTCGGAGAGTTCTATCATGCAGTTGTCTATTTCCAATCCAGCTAAGGCAGCCAAAACATGCTCGACGGTATGAACTTTGATGCCATTTTTGCCTAAGGTTGTGCCGCGAGATAAATCGACCACATTATCGACAAGCGCTTCGATTTCGACTCGCTCGTTGACATCGGTTCTAATGAAACGATAGCCATAATTTTGAGGCGCCGGTTTGAATGTTATTGTTGAGGTTGTTCCGGTATGCAGACCGGTGCCTGTCAACGAGACCGGCTTGGCAATTGTTGTTTGTTTTTCTGACATAAAAAATATTTTTTACTTAGTTCAATTGGAACTTTATAAAATTCAACATAAAAGACTACAAAATTAAGAAAAAAATGG
>CAYLSY010000198.1:0-5394 GCA_964386275.1 uncultured Hyphomicrobiales bacterium | reverse complement strand
AAGCGTTGATACCGCCAAACAATTCAAAATACGGTGAACATAGGTCCGGATTATCCGGCAAAAAATCGCCGTCTTTAAACGCTCCAGTTGGAATTCGTGTTTTGAGTGTTAATGAAATATTTTTAAAAAACGGCAGAGTATAATCGGCGCCAATTTCGAAATACATTGCTTTAAAATAACTGTTATTTAATCGGGAACTACGGTTTACATCGGTTTCTTCGTTATATTTTTCATCCAAACTTACGCTATAAAGCGGAATATCAAGCCAGCAGCTTAGGAATTCGTCAACCTTAAATAACCCTTTTAAACCAAATATAACAGAAGTCATGTCGATGCTAAATGCGCTATCCGCCGTTCCTAAAGCAGTGTCAGCGAATATTTTATGAGTAGTTATTATGTCGCCGTTCTTGTTCCAATAGCCCGTTGCAGCAGAATATCCTCCATAAATATCAATTTTAAACTTGCCGGGAGCAACGAACGGCGCATCGCTATCGATGGTTTTCTTGGACTTCTGCGCCATAGCTGTGCTGTTTGGATAAACGAAGAGCATGATAACAAAAACAATATTGCACAATAACATTATATAATTAATACTTTTTTTCAATTGATTTTCCTTTTAAGTAATTTGTAATATTGTTATGAAACCTAACTTTTAAAGGCACTTCGACAAGACGAAACCTAATTCTATCTGCATATGGATTAATTTCGGAATTATTCAGAATCGATATAACAAATCCGACATGGGCATAAAAATAAATCGAAATCCAATTATTTCCTGATATAAAGTTGATTATAAATAAAAAGCACATAATATAAAAAGGAATAGTGCCTAAAATATTAGATTGTTCATCTGGAATAACGTAGGCAACGTCTCGCCTCAATCGATAAGAATAATAAAACAATAAGATGAATAACAAGCAAAAAGGAATTGCTCCTACCAATCCGAGCTCGCCAAGTATGGCAAAGATTGACGTATCGGCATGCATTATTCCAATTCCTTTGTTATACCCTGTTAATCCAGCGCCGCAGCCAATTGCGGGGTTATCTTGAAAAATCTGAATGCTTTGTTTCATTGAGCTAACTCGTCCTTGGAAAGATTCTCCCTGCATATATTGAGCATCTGACTTCGAAGTAATTGATGTTACTCTTTTGCTGAAAAGCTCCATGACACTGGTGCCGGTAAAGCTCTCTACGAAAGAATTTGCGGCAATAATGGCAATCAATCCCCCAACTGCTAACAAAACGAATTGCAATCTCTTTTTTGACTTTTCAATAACAAGGGATAAAATGATTATGCAGCAGATACCAACCAATCCAGTTAATGTAAATGTAAAAAACAATCCAATTAAAACAATAAAGAATGCAGCAAAAGTAAACGTTTTATTTTTAAAGAAATTAACTTTTGACCTTATATATGGAATTACTAAATAAATCAATCCAACCAATAAGTGTCCGGCCAATCCTGTCGGCTCGGTGAAAATGGAAGTTGCACGGTAAAAACCTCCGAATTTTAATGACAATTGATTGATTGATTCCATCGGCGTTTGACCTCGTTCGCTCACCGATACATTTGTTATCTGTATCCATGCAAACGGCAAATTGTATGCTCTGGCATATATTTGATATAATGCAAAAATACTATGAAGGATGCAAGTGATTATAAAAATCTGAAATGCCCTTTTCCATGTTTTTTCGTCAATTTTGACAAATGAAAGAACAATAGGAAAAAAAGCTAAAGCAAGAAAATGAGAAGTAGTCTTAAAGTATTGCAAAATCATCCTATTGTCTGCCGAAAACAACGGATTAAGTCCAGATATAAATACCGTAAGAATAAACAAAACAAAAACAGGCAAAATCCAGTTTTTTGTATATACTAAAGTCTCGCCGTCCCAAATCGCTTTCTTGAGAAATACTATATATGATAGATAAACAAAAAAATCAATATAAGTAAGCGCATATGTATTAATAGCCATAATTTGGAAAGTACTAAAGCTCATTGCCAACCAAATTAAGATTATTAATAAGTTCATTTTTTCCTCGCAACCGTTAATATCGATAAACCGAATGGCAATGGAAGCCAGCGCAAGGGCAGTCTTTCAAAAGAAAACAACGCCTTGAATATCGTATTGATAAATGACGGTACTTCATCGACCGGAGAATGTTTCTCTGTCTTCTTTTTGCCTTTTAAAAACCTCGATAAAACAGCTGGCAAAAATAAAAAAAAGTTGATATATGAAATAAATTCAATTTCAAATCCTGAATTTTTCAACAGTCGAGCAAATTCTCGTATGGAATACCTGCGCTTATGTTGGTGCATTTCGTCATGCGCCGACCATAGCCATTGATGAGCCGGAACTGTTGTGAACAGCCATCCTCCTTTGGGCAATATATCGTAGATTCGTTTTACGAAGGCAACATCATCTTCGATATGCTCGGTAACATCGAGAGCCACAGCAGCATCGATACATATTTCCTTATAAGGAAAATCCTGCAAAGTGCAATTAAAAAGCCTGCTTAAGCCACGCTTTGCTGTATAACTAAGCGCAGTTTGGGATACATCCAAACATAAAGTTTGGTAGTAAGCGTCGAGCTGTTTGGAAAATCCGCCAGTTCCGCAGCCAATATCCAACACGGTTGCTCCGTCAGGCAATTCTGCCCTATGTCTGATTTGGTCTAAAACTATCTTATTTCTTGCTACAAACCACCAATATGTATCTTCAAGTTTGTAATTTGTATGATATACGATTTCTTCCATTTCAAAATTTTTTTATTCCTCCGGAGGTGTCTTTTGCACCGGTTTCTTCTTTATTGGCTTTTTCTTATTGTCTTTTTCCTCGGCGGATTTGCCCGCTTTTTTTAGTTGAATCAAGCGCTTATCGGCAAGGTCGTAAACCGAGTTCTTTGTAAATGTACCGTTGGCAAGCATTTTGCCGGCAGGTTTGCCCATCAACAACTCAACGCCTTCTTCGATTCTCTTGATTGTATAGATATGGAACTTGCCTTCTTTAACGGCATCAATGATTTCATGAGTCAACATCAGGTCCTTAGCGTTTTGCTCGGGGATTATGACGCCTTGGTCGCCCGTTAAACCGCGCTCGAAGCAGATTTCGTAAAAACCGCGTATCTTTTCATTAACGCCGCCGATTGGCTGGATATCACCTTTTTGATTTACTGAACCCGTAACTGCTAAGTTTTGTTTAATCGGTATTTCGCTCAATGCCGATAGTAAAACATAAATTTCTGCAGCAGAAGCGCTGTCGCCGTCTATGCCGCTATAGGACTGTTCGAAGGCTATTGATGCCGTGAACGAAAGCGATTTTTTCTGCGCAAACAAGCTTCGTAAGAAACCGGAAATGATTAGTAAACCCTTGCTGTGAATCGAGCCGCTCATGTCGACTTCTCGCTCAATGTTGACGATTCCGCCTGAACCGGCGCTGACGACAGCGGTTATTCGAGCGGGTTTGCCGAATGAAAGTATGCCATTGTTTAATATTGTAAGACCATTGATTTGTCCAATTCGTTCGCCTTGTGTATCAATGAAAATAGAATTCTCGAGAATATAAGTTCTTAATTTCTCGTCGAGCAGGTTATTGCGGAAACGACGTTCTTTAATGGCATTTTCAACATCCTCGCGCTCGATGTAGCTTTTATGGCTATTCCGATGATAGAAAGCGGCTTCGCGCAAGATATCGGCAACATCAGAAAATTTCAGCGATAACCTTTGCTGAGAACCTGCATGTTCTGCAGCCCATTCGACCAATGCCGCTACGCCGCAGCTGGTGCAGTGGGGCAATTGCTCATCGCGGCAAGTTTTGGCGACAAACCGCGAAATATTGGTTATAAGCTCGTCTGTTCTTGCGGTTTCGTAATCGAATTGGGCATTGATTTTAAAAATCTTCTTGAAGCCTTTTTCATACAAATACAAGAGCTGGTAAAGGGTTTGACCGCCGATGATAATCACTTTAACGTTGACGTCGATTGGTTCGGGCTTCAAATGAACTTGAGATAATTGAAAATAAGCGTCGAACGGCTGAATTTCCAATTTGTCATAGAGCAGCACTCTCTTTAAAGCTGGCCAAACGCCGGTCTCTCCGAATAAATCGAGGGCGTTGACTATTAAATAGCCTTGGTCGGCTTTCAATAGCGCTCCGGCTTTTATTTTTGCAAAGTCGGTACGCCAAAAACCCCGCGGGTCGTAGGTTCTTTCGATAGTTCCGAACAAATTCGTATACGACGGCTTTGTTTCAATTACTACCGGCGCGCTAGTTGTATTCGAATTATCGAGAATAACGTTGACCGTGAAAATATGAAACTTATCGGCATCGGTTAGCTCGCCTTCTTGAGACGGTGGGTTCTGCGGATTTGTTTGTGGAACGAATAATGTGATATTATCTAAAATATATTTGATGACTTCTTCGATATAAATATCGACTTTTTCGTTTTTATAGCGCTCTTTGATTGTATTAAACGATGCGGTAACTTCCAATGTTGAAGCAGATTTGTCGTTATCCGCCATAGCCTTCTTAAAATCCTGCATCAATTTCATTCCAATGCGTGCTAACTCATAGAGTTCGGTATGAAACTTGTTAAAATCGGCGTTGATTTCTTCGGCTTTTTCCTTTGTGATTGTGCCTTTTTCGACATATTCTGGGATTTGGTCAATTCTTACTGGTTTATTTTTAATCAGGGGGAATACTTCAGGCATAACTGCGCCTTGCTCGTTTTCCAACTGACCGCGCACAAAGCCGTGAGGCTTGATTTTTTCGTCGAACTGATTCAAAATATCACGCTCTTTTGCTTGAAACTCCTCAATTATCCGGCGTCGGCTTTCTTGGAATGAATCTTCCTCGAATAAACGCGGCAGCGAACGCCTCAGGTATTGAATGACGTCTCCCATGTTGGTTGCAAACTCTTTTCCCTTGCCTCTGGGCAATTTTATTAGTCGCGGGGTATCAGGGTCGCTGAAATTGTTGACATAACAAAAATCATAGGTTAGCGGGCAAACCGTCGTTACTTCTTCTAATATTGCTTTAACGGTCGTCAACCTGCCGGTGCCGGACAGACCTGATACGAAGATGTTATAGCCCTTCGACATAAGGCCCGCCCCAAGGCGAATTGCTTCAATTGCGCGAGGCTGACCAACTATATGCGTTAAAGGTTCGATTTGGTCGGTGGTTTTAAAATTCAGTTTTTCGGTTGGGCATGACCATCTTAACTTTTCGGGAGGAATTTCATATTTTTGTAATCCATGCTTCTTACCTTTAAACTTACGTTTTGCTTGTTCGGGAGCGCTTTTACTCATAAAACACCTGCGATAATAGATTATTTATATACTAAGACAAATTACAAGATAAGAAAAGTTTCAATTTAAAAAAAATAATGAAAAGAACTGTA
>CAYLSY010000197.1:0-5403 GCA_964386275.1 uncultured Hyphomicrobiales bacterium | reverse complement strand
TCGCAAGTTAGATGCTTTTTGCCACAAATGCAAATTCGTATTTTGGATCTGGGTTAAAATGTTACTTCGATATAAATAATATTTTTGTTATAAAGAAACATGAAATAATTTGAATTATTTCATGTTTCTTTTAATACACGTTTTTACGCTTGAAAAGTGGCGATCGCCACCTAATTTGACGGATAAATCAGCGTTGCCGGAATGGTTACATATATTATATAACCTCTTCCCGGAAGCATCATTCCTTGATATTCGGTATTATATTCCAAAGTGTTAACCCCGCTTAAAGGATAATATCGTTCGTTGTTGTAATTTGCTACGACAAGAACATACGATAGTATGCTTGCAAGTGCAGTTTGCGGATACATCGCCGTTTGCGGATAATAAGGCACATAATTCCAGCCTGCGTTCAAGTAAATCGGAGTGTTTGGTTGAATAATACTACCAGTAAAAGTAACGCTGTTTTGGTTCATCGAATATAACCAGAATGATTTTGTAACATCCCAATCCGCGAATGCATAATACTGAAAGGCAGGACAGAAAATCAATCCGAGTTCATTTTTAATCATTAATAATTTCTTTTGTTGCAACATCGGCGAAAAAATATCCGTTATCAATAAGCTTTCGGGGTTAACGTAACTTGAAATCAGATTCCATCCTTGCTTCAGCGGAATCGTCTGAAGGCCGGCGCCGATAAGTGTTGTAAAGTTAAAAGGAGCGTACCAGTCGGATATTATCTCGTTTTTTATCGCTCTTACTCTCCAATAATATTGAGTATTTCCCAAAAGACCATCGCTTTCGGTTATTTCCGTCGTGTTAGAGCCGTTTATTTCGCGGCTTAAGACAATTGAGGAAAATTGCTCATCGGTCGCAATCTGTAATTCATAACTATCAGCGCAAACGTCTTGCCAAAGCAACTCGATAGGTAATTCAACTCCGGCGGCGCCGTTTTCAGGCGAATAAAGAACTCCCTCCGGCATTTCGATAATTTGCTCGACATAGTATATTTTATTTGGAACTATGTATTGAGCATTCGACGAATTTAGTAATCTTGTTGTATTCGGATTCAAATTCCCATTATAAAATGTTGATATAGCACCGGGCTGAATATTAATATAATTATTTGATTGTGATGCTCCGGTAAAACCGATAACGCCAACATTTGTCCCCGAAGCAAGATTTGTTACAGTTCCATATAGGATTTCGATGCGATTTGAGCCTTCATGTAGAATAATTTGAGCATTTAGGTTTTCTGTATTGCTGCCGTAATAACCGGCATATTTCCATTGCACGGTCAGTATACGTTCAGGTTCGGTTCCGCTTATATTGTATTGTATATTTGAACCGGTGCGGGTTAGAAGCAAATCTTCCGCAGCCCAGGCAATTACTTTGGGGAGCGATGTAATACTCAAAGACCAAGAAGTATTATCGGTTTCAACTAAAGAAAGCCATCCGTTTGTGCATGCGGAAATATATGAACCACTTTGAATAACTTGCCCGTCGTAAATAAAGTCGAACGGCATCGCAATGTTGTATGTTTCATCATCGCCGTTGCCAAGTAAGACACCTGATATTTCCGAATAAACCCCAGTTGTTTCCCCGTATGAGTTTTCAGTTAGACTATGATAGACAATTGGAGTGATTAAATTATAGTCATCCGTTTTATTGCTTGTTGCAGGCGGATTTGTCGAAACGAGCCTTAAGCGATAATGACTTCCATTTGTAATAACCGGTATTTCAGCCGAGATTATTCCGCTCGTTGTCGATTCAATCGATGCTAAGTTAATCGGCAGGTTGAATTCCCCTAAAGCGTTGGATAATTGTAAGATAAACTGGTTTCCCTCTTCAAATTGACTGCTGACTTGATAGCTCAAATCAACGGTCGAGCCACCGCATAAATTGTTTACCGATGGATTATCCAATGTGATAACAGGAATGAGCATTATTTCTAAATCGTCGATGTAAATATTGTTGCCGTATTGGCTTGTTCCCTTTACAATAATAAAATTCCGTTCCGAAAGCAAATCTGAATCAATCGGAAATATATACTGATACCAACCGTTCGAAGTTACTGCCGGCGAAAGTGAAGTGGAGCGGTATACTGTTCCGATGAGTGTTGCTCCGTCGATGTCGTATGCATTGTTGATGAAAATCTCGACTTTATCGGCATAAGAGCTATAGCCATTATCGCGATACATCCAAAATGAAAATGAATAATCGTTGTCATCTTCCACCGCAAATGGAGGCAATATCATCGCTCCGGATGTATTGCTGGAGTAGTTAAACGAGTTATAAGTAGCCATGTAACCAGCGGAATGCGGCATGCAGGTAGGATAAGTGCCCGACGACACTATATCCCAAGGTCCTGTCAAATTAACCGAAATATTTTGTATGCAGCTCGGCATAGTAGGCAAGTCGAAATGCTCTTCGGTGAACATGCCGCATATGCTGATGTTTTGATTGTTGTCCAAGCCGGTTAACGATGGACTTGAGCTGTTAACACGTATTCTATAAGCAAAGCCTTGCGCTGCGTCTTCGGGTATGGTGCATTGAATCGAGCCGGTAACGTTAGATTCAATCGAGCCGATAGTCGCTGGCGACGAGAAATCCCCATCTGCGTTGGAAAGTTGAGCCGTAAAAACATTTCCGGAATTAAAGGGACATAATGCTGAGTAAGCCACATTCAATTCATCTCCGGCGAAATATGTTAAAACGCTCAGTTCATCAGTCGAAAGAGGTGCAATAATGATGTTCGCCGAGTTATCCATGCCTGTGACAACAGGCGATGACGATACGACCCGGATTCTGTAACCCCTGCCCGAAGGTGTAAGTGATGGTATATAAGCAGTTATTGTGCCTGCGGTTGTCGAAGCAAGAAATCCGATTACAGTCGGCGAAGCGAAATTTCCGTTTGCATCCGAAAGCTGGGCGGTGAAGATATTACCCGAATTGAATGTAGTCAATATTGTAAATGGAACCGAAATTTGTTGTCCGGGGCAAATATTAACCGGCACGGCTCCGGTAATGATTGGCGAAAGCGGAATTTCAGCTTCCCAAAGTCCACGTCCATAGGTAGCAGCACGAAGTTTGGAGGAAGCGTAGTGAATTTCAAGTTCGTCTATCGGCACGTTCGGCAGATTGTCGCTGAACAATACCCAGTCTGTTGTTGTATTATCCTTATAGTATACGCCGATATCGGTACCGGCATATACTCGGTTATAGTAATTATTTTGATATACGATGCAATTCACCGGCACATTCGGCAAGCTGCCGCTGATATTAGTCCAATTCACTCCGCCGTCGGAGGAATAAAACACTTTAACACCAGCTGTGTAACCCGAAAAAGATGCCCAAATAGTTAACGGATTCGATTGGTGAACAGCCACATAGGTCAAAGAGTTGTTTGTCGGTAAAGCAATTTGAGACCAACTTGTGCCGCCATTGTCTGACCTATAAAAGACATTGCTGTTGTTGCAAATGTATATTACATCAGGATTTGAAGGCGCTATTTGAATCAATCTCATATTACTCGATGTGAAGTTAGATATCTGAGTCCATGACGAACCACGATCGGTTGTTTTCCAAATGTTTCTATATCCAACATAAAGCGTCTGCGGGTCGGTCGGATGCTGTACGAAAGGCGTTACCCATGCTCCAAGGTTATCGTTGAATTCTGAAGGTAAAGTCATATCGTAAAAGCTCAATCCGCCGTTAGTCGATTTACGGATTTGCCCATAATACAGTTCGCCGAACATATAATTTGAGTTCGAGTAGTCAATCAGGCATTCCATTCCATCGCCGCCGATAACGTCGGACCAATTTGCGCCGTTTCTAAGTTTTGTTCCGTTGTCCTGCGAGCCGCCGATAACAAGGTTTTGGTTCGTTGCCGAGCATCCAAGCTTATAGAATTGAGTAATTTGCATTGTTGCGCCAATCCAAATCCAATTAGTTCCGGTATTGGTTGTTTTATACACGCCGCCGTCGTTTCCGGCATAGAGCAAGCTCGAATTCGGCACAAACCACAAGTCGTGCTGGTCGGCGTGCACGTTTGAAGTCCAACTCGAAACGGGGAACCATTCGGCGCCGCCGTTAGTCGATTTCCAAATATTAATACCGCCGGCATAAATTTCGTTCTCGCTCAGTGGGTTAGCGGCAAGGCATAGGTCGTACCAACCTTGTCCATCGGTACCGGAGCCGTCTTGGTTCCAACCGAGGATATTCGGCGTGGTGGACATGGTTGTCCAATTTTCGCCGCTGTCGGTCGAACGATATAACCCTAAAAAAGCCGAGTTTGTATTTGAAACCAGCGCATAAACAAAGGAAGTATTTGCTGCGGTAACTGCCAAGGCAACTCTTTGAACGCCAAAGGACGGAAATCCGCTGGTGATTTGCGTCCAAGTTGAGCCGCCGTCAGTAGATTTATAAAATGAAGTTCCAGCGGCATATAATACCGTTGGTGTGCCGGGCTGAATTTCCATGTCTTTAATTTCAACATTGGTAAGAGTTTGCGTCCAAGTTGCACCGGCATTTGTAGTTTTGTAAATGCCGTTTGAACCGGCAGCCCAATATATGTTTCCATCGGTAGGATGGGCGATTAACCGCGAGATTACTCTGCCTTCGGCTTGTGTCCAATTCAAGCCAGTTGTGTTCCAAGTAGCGCCGCCGTTTGTGGACTTTAATACTCCTACGCTGCGTGTATCCCATGCGTCGCCGTCGCCTGTCGCAAGATACATAATGCTTGGATTTGTCGGATCGAAGACCAAGTCGGTAATGCCGATAGAAGCCAATTCATCGGTATAGGTTGTCCATAGCGTTCCGCTGTTGGTCGAAACCCACAAACCACCGCTTGCTGCGCCAGCATAAAGCGTCGTCGAAACAGTAGGATGCTGCCGGACGCAATTAATGCGTCCCAAGCCGTTGTATCCGCCTGGCGAAGTAGTCGGACCCAGAGGCAGCCATTCGCCAATGGTTTGCGTTTTATCAATGGATTTCTTGCCGTTGACTTTTTGCTTGCGGATTTCCTTGTAAATCAAGCCGGGTTGCGGAAATTGCCCGGTAGGAGCTGTTCGTTGTTCCCAGAACCACTCCCAGCGTTTCCATGGTTTCCAACCATTGCCTTTTTGTTTGGTGTTTTTGCCTTGCCAATATTGGTTGGCTGCTCTTTGTATGTTATAGAAGTTTTTGCTTTGCTCCGGTGTTAGATTGCTCATCCAAGGCTGAGCATCGGTGCGCCCGATTGTTATAAAGAAGCAAATAACCAAGAAAAGACTTAAACTAAAATAGTATCTATTTTTCATTTTTAAAATCCTTATAATTAATATACTTCACAAAGATAATAAAATATTAAGAATATTATTAAATGATAATTCAAGCATTTTTCACTTTCTGAAGGTTTGGAAACTT
>CAYLSY010000196.1:0-5427 GCA_964386275.1 uncultured Hyphomicrobiales bacterium | reverse complement strand
AATTGAAACGCTAAATATATGTTTTCCATCTACTTACATGAATGAATATCTTACGTAGGGACACGGCATGCCGTGTCCCTGCAAATAGTTAAATGATTTGTCCCCAAAACCAGCAAACATAGTTGCAGTGTTCGTTGCGTATGGCTCAGACACGATTTGGAGACATTCAAGAAACGATTGAAAGCCTTGGAAGCCAAGTCTGCACAAGAGAACTTCATATTGACAGAAGCACAAGTTGTAGCGCTCGAAAAAGCCAAAGAGCAAAAGGAAATCAAGGGCGAAATCAAATCGTATCATCCGGGTTACCTAGGTTCGCAGGATACGTTTTATGTGGGTACACTCAAAGGAGTAGGCAGGATATATCAGCAAACCTTTGTCGATACATACACCAAGAAAGCGTTTTGTAAGTTGTATGACCGCAAGAATGCGCTGGTTGCGGCTGATTTACTTAATGAAATAGTCATTCCGTTTTACGAAGAGCATGATTTGCGTTTGCTTCGAATACTGACAGACAGAGGCGCCGAGTATTGCGGAGCCAGAGAACATCACGAATACGAGCTTAACTTGAGCATTGAAGACATTGACCACACAGCAATAAAGGCTCGAACTCCTCAAACCAACGGCATTTGCGAACGGTTTCACCGGACAATTCTTGATGAATTATACAGTTTCACTTTTAGGAAGAAAATATATAACTCCATAGAAGAGTTGTAGTTCGGCCTTGACCGTTGGCTTGAGAAATATAACCTCAGATTACGCATTAGAAATAGTAAATGTACTAAAAATGGCTGAAAATCAAAAAAAATTCCCCTATCCCCTTTTTCAAAGAAAAAAATAGAAATTTCTTGATAAGTCATCTATAATCAAACAACTAGAAACAATGCGACTTCTCAATTGAGAAATTTGGGAAAATACAGCTCTACTCCTTCGAAACAACAATCAGTTCCTTATCGGGCGAAACCTGCTCTCCAGCTACGGCGGAAACTTTTCTTACGTTTCCGCTGATTGAGGCATAGAGCGTGGTTTCCATTTTCATTGCTTCGACTATGATTAGTGGCGAGCCTTCTTCGACAACGTCGCCTTCGGCAACGAATACTTTGACGATGCTGCCGGGCATCGGCGCAAAAATCGTTTCCATCGTATCGCTTTTGGTTGCGCCGAAGCCGAAGTTTTTTGAGTCCTCATCAATTTTAGCAAACGTAAAGCAAACACCGTCGGCAGTAACATAAATATTCGTTTCGTCTTCAACTGCGAAATAATTTTGTCGCATACCGTTGCTATGTATTTGAAATTGCTTGCCAACAGCCGTATTTGAGCCGATTTCCACGGCATAGGCTTGTAAGCTTTCGCCATTGATTGTCGCTTCAAGGCGCGAATCCTTCAAATCAGCTTCCACACTATATTCTTGATTATTATATTTTAATAACATGATGTTCCTTTCCGATTAACACGCAATTTCAAATGAACCGATTGTATTCCATGGGCTAAGCTGCACATTTCCGTTAGCAGCCGCTTTTGGTTTCTTGTCATTGGCTATCAGCGAAGCCACTGCCATAGCCAACGCTTTAGTATGCTCAAGCTCGGGAATAGGTTGAATCGCATTTTTCTCGATAAAATCCGTAAAAGTGTTGCCTGCAATGAATTCCGGATGCTCCAAACAGTTCCGCATGAATCCGATTGAAGTCTTTACACCTAAAATTGCAGTGTCTTTTAAAGCAAGCAGCATTCTGCGGCGCGCCGATTCACGATCGGTACCCCATACAATAAGCTTAGCAAGTACGGGATCGTAAAAAATCGGCACTTCGGCTCCTTGATAAATACCGGAATCCAAGCGTACGCCAAGCCCTTGAGGCTCTTTAAGATATAGTATTTTGCCGGATGAAGGAAAGAAATTGTTTTCGGCGTCTTCGGCATAAATCCTGCATTCGATTGCGCTGCCGTGCTGGCGAATGTCCGATTGAGCATAGGGAATCGGCTCGCCTGCAGATATTTTGATTTGCAGTTTGACTAAATCCACTCCGCAAACAAGCTCCGTTACGGGATGTTCGACCTGAATGCGGGCGTTGACTTCGAGGAAATAGTAGTTCAAATCTTTATCGACAAGAAATTCGACTGTTCCGACATTATCATAACCGGCAGCTTTGACTACTCGAACGGCAGTCTCTCCCATTTTTTGCCTTAACTCGTCGTTTAGAGCCGGTGAGGGCGATTCTTCGATTATTTTCTGGTGGCGGCGCTGAATCGAGCATTCACGCTCGAAAAAGTGAACTGCGTTGCCGTAAGAGTCCCCTGCAACTTGAATTTCAATATGGCGAGGCGATTCGATATACTTTTCCAAAAACACTTCTTCGCTGCCGAATGCAGAAAGCGATTCGCGGCGCGCCGCATCGACAGACGATTGCAAATCTTCAGGGTTTCGCACAATTCGCATACCCTTGCCGCCGCCGCCTGCAGATGCCTTAATTAAAACGGGATAGCCTATACGAGCTGCAGCTTCTCGGAAATCTTCGAAGTTCATTGAACTGGAGCGCATGCCCGGGCATACTGGTATACCATATTCAATCATCAATTTACGAGATTCCACTTTCGAACCGAGCAGTTCCATCGGGCCGGGTGATGGCCCAATAAAAACAAGTCCGGCATCTCGAACCTTCTTGTTGAAAACATGATTTTCGCTCAAGAAGCCATAACCCGGATGGATTGCGTCTGCGCCGGTTTTAAGCGCAGCGTCGATTACTGCATCCATATTGAGATATGACTTCGCGGCTGCAGATTCGCCGATGAATACGGCTTCGTCAGCCAATTGAACATGCAGAGAGTTTCGGTCTGCTTCGGAATATACTGCCACACTCGATACTCCGAGTTCGCGGCAAGCCCTGATAACCCGGCAAGCGATTTCGCTGCGGTTTGCGATGAGAATTTTCTTGAACAAATAGCCTCCTGTGAGTTACATAGTAAGGCGGCTGTCCATCTTCCCTATTTAATTCGTCTTGCAATCGGCAGAGCCGTTTTCCCGAGCGATTCGTTTATAACCTGAGCCAGCGCATAATAAAATGCCGATAAGCCGCAAAAGATTCCTTCAATACCCGATATTATACCGATTTCCTTGACTCCGGTAAAATCCTTGAGCGCAAGCAGGAAAAACAGTATGAACAGCGAGCAAAATACAACACGCATTGCTGTCGGCGATTTGCGGGTTGCGAAAAACATAAATAAAGTGAATAATCCCCACATAAACAAATAAAATCCCATTGATATATCATTTGGTGTGGGAAAAGTATTGAAACCCTTGAAGAGCCACAATCCGACGAGCGATTGCCAAAACAAACCATAGGAAAGGAAAGCGGTGGTTCCAAAAGTGTTTCCTTTTTTCCATTCCATAATACCGGCGATGATTTGCGCCAAACCGCCGTAGAATATACCCATGGCTAAAATCATTGTATCGACCGGAAATAATCCTGCATTGTGCAGATTGAGCAGCACAGTCGTCATGCCGAAACCAAGCAGCCCCAAAGGCGCAGGATTAGCGGTAGTGGCCTTAATCGTCATTTTTTCTTGTTCCATCAATAACACTTATTATTTTACCCCCCCCTGCCCCCTTTGAAATAAGGGGTAAAGAACGTTTGTATTTATCTTACTACAGCAAATTTTCCGAACGTTTGCGAGCCTTTGTAATCCACTTTGAAAATATAGACTCCTGAAGCCAAATCATCGGGTGCAGCGCTTAATTCGACGACCCGTTTGAAATTATTAACAACGACCGGTAATTCGGTTGAATATACTTCCACCATATCAGGAGTATAAATCGATAGATTCGCCTTCAATCCGACTGCAACGTCTTCGGGTGTAGCAAAATGCAGGCTGCCGCCCTTGCTTGCGCTGTAAGGATTGGGGTAAGCATAGCCGATTGCAGTCGATACCACTCCAGCATTGATGAAATTATAATAATGAATGTTGTTTTGCGCAAATAAATAATTAAAGTAATAATCAAGATTTTCGAGATGATTAAATCCTTCTCCAGCCTGATCTGCAACGGTCAAATCGAAAGGTCTTTTAATGCCGTATTGATACTTGCTTGCAGAGTATGTGTCAATATTCGAAAGCATTATATCGAGCGTATCGTTAGTTTCGGATATTGATTCACTTTTAAATACGATGCGATATTGACGCACTTCATAATTTTGCAGATTATCAGCGAACATTACCGATGGCGAAGAAAAGAATTCCTTGTCATAAAACATAAAGAGCGGGTATCTGTCGGCATGTTTGAAATAATTTTCCTGCTGCGAGCGTGTACCGGTATAGTAGAGCCAAGGCATGAACTTTTTCCATTCATCTGCCAAAGAAGTGTTTTTT
Source organism: uncultured Hyphomicrobiales bacterium (assembly GCA_964386275.1). Classification (GTDB taxonomy): domain Bacteria; phylum Bacteroidota; class Ignavibacteria; order Kapaibacteriales; family UBA2268; genus CAYLSY01. Next base: position 1,071 of record CAYLSY010000196.1, on the reverse strand, counting down.
TCTCGTAATGCGCTGTCGAGAGCCTCGTAGCCGAAAATATAATCTTCGTGAAGTTCCCACATTCGTCTTAAGACTTCGTCGCCGAAGTATTTAAATAAATACTGGCCGAAAATCGCCCAACGGTAGCCAGCCCTTGGTGAACCAGTACCGAATGGATATATATAAGGCTCTTTAAACAAACTGTAAACAAACTGCTCATAATCATAAGTATCAGGAAATACACGATATTCCATATAAGTGCTTGTCATTTCATTAAGCATCGAACATGTGCTCAAAGTGCTTTCGCCATACAAATTCTGAACAGCATGATGAAGTTCATGGGCAGCAGTAATTTTCATGCCATTAATTCCGAATTCGCGGTAAGTCTGAGTCTTTACCGGTTTTGTACCTTGATAAGTAACGACAGATGAGTCATAGATACTAAAATCGTTATCTATCACAATGAATGAAGCATTTTTAATCAAATTCGGAGTGCTTGAGGGCAATTCTAAATAGGGATTAGTCCAACCATATAAAGCGCCATCAATATAGTTGCTGTTGCCGATATTCTTTAAATAAACATCAATATAACCATCGCCGCCGTCCGCAACACTTGCAATCGGAGATTTGTAGCCAATATTTAGATAAAAATTCATGGCATATTCGAAATAATAGCAGACGGAATCGACATAATCGGGTATTCCGTTTTGGTCTAAATCAGCCATAGGCACGGCATGGCGCATCGAATCGTTGGTATTGACAGTATCGTAATGAACATGGAAATTGCCGTTTTTGGAAATAGCCATTGCTTGGCATATTGGACGACCTTGGGTATCAGAAGAAAACTCATCCATTATTTTTGCAATAATTTCCTTAGGGGCATATGTGCCGCATTTGCTGTCGTTAGAGTATTCTGGCGCTGGATATGGTATTGATAATAGAATCTTTGGTATAAAACTGATTAAAAGGCATATGAAAACGAATAGCAATGCTTTTTTACAAGCATATTTAGTATAAAACATATTATTTCCTTAGTTATATGTTAAACAACAACAAAAAAAAGGAATTACAAAGAATTCCTTAATTTTAAAA
>CAYLSY010000195.1:0-5449 GCA_964386275.1 uncultured Hyphomicrobiales bacterium | reverse complement strand
ATTTGAGAAATTTTTAGAGTTGAAGATTTTTTTTCAGTGCCTTGCGCTTTCATTTCTTTTTTTGTTATTGTTGATAATAAACAAGTTAAATTAATAAAAAAAACAATACGATGGTAATTAATGGATTTTAGAATCAAGCTTGAACTATTATAAAGAAGAATAAAATAATATTATTTATGTTCGCTTTTTTTACGCTTGAAGAGTGGTAACCGCCACATTTTGAAAATTCTCGTCGATTCGTTGTTAATTCGAAGCATGAGAATGATACCGATAATGCCAACAATGATATTACCAAGCCACATGCTTAGGAAAGGAGGCATTATACCGCGGTCGGCAAGTTTTTCGCCGCCAATAAGGCACGCCCAGTAAAATAGATAGAACAGCAGACTGATTCCGGCTGAAAAACCGAAATTACCTCCACGTGTGATGATTCCCAAAGGACAGCCGATTAACACAAAAACAAGACAGGCAAATGGAATTGAGTATTTTTTATAAATTTCAACAAAGTATTGCTTAATAACCAACTCATAATCAGATTTTTGAAACATATCGGTGCCGATTGCCGAACGAAAAAAAGATATACGCTTATCAACAGCCTGCAAAGCCGCTCTAAGCGAGATTTCCTTTCGCGGCGATTCCGCAACACGATTCGAATCCAATGAGTTATCGAATTTCAGTAAATAATCGTTTTGTTTTAATATTTGCTCGTTTAATCTTTTATTTGAATTCTGAATACTCCTTTTTGCATCGGCAATTTTCTCTTCCATATCGCGGATGTGCAGCTCGCGGTCGCCTCGCGATACCATCCCTGCTGCCGAGCGTTCGAAAGCGAAGCCCTTGGCATCAATGAGTATTTGATATTCTTCGAAAAGAGCTTTTCTGTAGTTATTCAAATCGAATGGCGAGAACTGGTGTATTTCTCCGCTGTAAAGGGTAACAATCAGCTTGGTATAATCACGATTTAATTTAATATGACCGCTGTCGGCATTTGCGATGTTAACTTGGTTTTTCTTTGACTGGTCGTAAACAGTAACGCTCTTTAAAGTTCGCGATAAACTGTCAATTTTCCGCGATAGTATTGTATAGCCCTCAAGTTGCGTGGAAAATTGCCCTGCTTCGACGGCAAAAGTAGGTTTTTTTCGCTGAATGTCGTTCATCATAATTTTCGCTTGATGATTTGCTTCGGGCAGAATTTCGTCGTTGAACCAAAAGATAAATACTGTCATTACAGCGCCCGAAATTATCATCGGAAGCATCATCTTGAGCAGTCCGCCGCCGCTGGCTTTGATAACAGTTACTTCGAGAGATGCAGACATGTTGCCGAACGTCATCAATGTTGAAAAAAGCAAGCCCATCGGCACGGCAAGAACAAGCATCCAAGCCATATTCAACACAATCAGCTGCACTATTACCCATTCTTCCAAGCCTTTGCCGACGAGTTGGTCAAGGTATTTCAGCAAAAACTGAAATAAAAACAAGAACACTACGGTCATAGTGCCAAAAAGAAATGGCGCTAAATGGTTGCGAAGAATATATCGAGAGATGATTGACATTTAATTTCTGTTTTGTTACTTGTCGTCAAAATCGTCCGGTTTGTCATCGAATTCGTAATTCCCGTTTCTATACTCATCCTCGGTTAAGACTTTTTGAGGAATAAAGTGTTTATCTTCGAGCTTGGCATCAAAATCAATATGTGGATTTATTATATCAATCTTTATACGCTCGCTTTTTGTTTTGCTATGATTCTTTTCGAGCAGAGTAAGCGACATTTTACTCAATGCAAAATACTTGTTATTAGCAGGAAGTTCATCATAACAAGCTACAATATTTAATTTTGCATCATTAAGTTCAATTTTTTGTTCCAAGCCAACCAACAAATATGAGTTTTCTTCGAAGTAATAACTGATTGTATCAGTTTTGTTAATATAATCAATGTTATAACAGTTTTTATTTTCAAATAGTCTTACACCATTATATGATAATTGTATTTTATATTCGTCAAGTTTGTCGAGCATCTTGTTAGTGCTGAATAGCTCAAATACTTTACTCAAAAATAAGGTTTCAGGGTTACAATCATTATGTAATGATTTGAATCGATAAATGCTATTAGGTAAATTGACCCAAGAGCTATCGCCGTTTTGGATAAAAATGCTAAAAGAACTGATTAAATCAATTTCTACTCTATTTTGTGTTTTCGATTTATGGTAAATCCTGAGCGGTAGTATTGTTTTAGGTTCTTGTCCGGGTAAGGTTGTTTCAATCAAAGGTTCTCTGTTATTTATTCTCCTTCCAAATAAACCATAATTCATCACAACATCGTAGCTCATGGCATAAGACTGGTTAACCAGCGTTTTCTTCATCGAAAGCGCTTTTCGGGCAAAAAGAGCCATCTTGGCGACATCTTCAGCCATTAATGAATGGCATAGTAAGAAAGCGTAGAAAATTGTGATGAAAACGACTTTTTTCATGATTAATCTAAAAAAAATTTAATTAAATAAGTCAACAATGCTTTCCGGCATGATAAGAACTCCGAACCAACGGCGCCGATTCCACTTGAGAAAAGCCCATTTCCAAGCCAATTTGCTTGAATTCGGCAAATTCTTCGGGAGTAACATACCTTGAAACCGGCAAATGCTTTGCCGAAGGCTGCAAATATTGGCCAATAGTCAGAATTTCCACTCCGGCATCACGAATAACCCGCATCGTTTCGATTACTTCCTCTTTAGTTTCGCCAAGTCCGACCATTATGCCTGTTTTGGTGCGCATCCCTTCAGTTTTGGCAAAACGCAAAACCTTTAAAGAAGTATCAAACGCAGCCTGAGGTCTGACCCGCTCGTAAAGCGAAGGAACTGTTTCGACATTATGGTTCAAAACGTCGGGTTGCACTTTAAGAGCAATTTTCAGCAGTTCTTCATCGCCATTAAAGTCCGGTATCAACACTTCGACTTTGGTTTCAGGATTCAACCGCTTGATTTCTTGAATTGTTCGCGACCAATGCTCAGCCCCGCCATCGGGCAAATCATCCCGAGTAACGGATGTAATCACTGCATAGCGCAATGAAATAGCTTTAATAGATTCCGCCACATGCAACGGTTCAGCCGGATCGGGCGGCTGCGGTTTTCCGCTCGAAACAGCGCAGAAGCGACAGTTTCTCGAGCAAACATCACCTAGAATAATAAAAGTAGCCGTGCCGCAACTCCAACACTCGCCTATATTTGGGCAATGCGCTTCTTCGCAAACCGTGTGCAATTGTTTATCATTAAGCAAGTTCTTGATTCTTACGTAGTTTTCGCCGCCCGGCGCTTTAACTTTCAGCCAGTCCGGACGCGGAATCCTATTTATATTTGTTTTATTTGAGTTATTCATAATTATTTAAAATAATAAAAAGCGCAAAACGCTTCTATATTTTTTATAAGAAGTTACTTTTGCGCTATAAATAATTTGGTGGCGTTTGCCTCTTTTCAAGCGTAAACAGTGTGAAAAAAAAGAAGAATGCGTATAATTATAATTATTTCATTTTTCTTAATAAAGTAATATACTACAATAAGTTCCCTTTTTTTATCCTAAATATGCCCTAAGCGCTTTTGAGCGAGAAGCATGACGTAACCTGCGTATAGCTTTTTCTTTAATTTGCCGTACACGTTCACGGGTAAGATTGAACTTCTCCCCTATTTCTTCGAGTGTTAAACACTGCCCGTCAAGCCCGAAATAAAGGCGGATGACCTCGGCTTCGCGAGTCGATAGAGTTGTCAACACTTGCTGCACTTCCACCCGCAACGATTCGCGAATAAGTTCGCTATCGGGCGGTGGCTGCTGTTCGTTTGGCAGAATATCAAGCAATCGATTATCCTCGCCTTGAACAAAAGGAGCATCGACAGATAAATGCCTGCCTGAAATCTTGATAGTTTCTGCAATTTCAGGAATGCTCATCTCGAGCTGGTCAGCAAGCTCGGCAGCGGTCGGTTCGCGTTCGAATTTTTGTTCGAGTTCGTTGAATTTCTTTCCGATTTTGTTAAGCGCTCCAACACGGTTCAAAGGTAAACGAACGATGCGGGACTGTTCGGCAAGCGCTTGCAATATTGATTGGCGAATCCACCAAACGGCATAAGAAATAAATTTGAAGCCGCGTGTTTCATCAAAACGCTTAGCAGCTTTGATTAAACCGAGATTTCCTTCGTTAATCAAATCGCCCAAGGAAAGTCCTTGATTTTGATATTGTTTAGCGACAGAAACGACAAACCTTAGATTAGCTTTCACCAAGCGTTCAAGCGCTCGAACGCCGTCGAAACCGCCCTTTTTTATCAGCCTCGCTAAATCTATTTCATCATCCGGATTAAGAAGTTCTACCCTTCCAATTTCTTGTAAGTACTTGTCAAGGGATTGACTTTCACGATTGGTGTACTGCTTGGTAATCCTCATATGCGCAATACTATTTCAAGTTTGTTACTAAATAAGCATTTTAACGAAACTACCGAAAAGTTATTGTTTAATTTATGGGAAATGAATCATTCTTTGACGATTTTTATTGTTTCAATTTCGTTATCTTTAACTATACTAAGAAAATAGATACCAATTGAATAGTTGCTAAAATCAAGTGTAAATGATTGAGCGTTAATACTTGAAATTTCTTCGATTTTTTCGCCAGTAACAGAGTAGACACTTATGCTGTTGATTTCATTGGTGTTATGAATTGAAAAAAAGTCAGCAACAGGATTTGGCGAGCCAATAATATTTACTTCTGATGCTTTTTTATCGATTATACCAGTGGATTTTTCATATTCGATAACAAAATAAATCTGGTTGTTTACATTTATATCGTTCCATTCGCCTGCAATTCCAAGGAAATTCATACCTACAGGCCATCCGGTAAGCCCAATTGCTGCAGCATTCTGCGTTCCTGCATAATTGTCTGGTTCATTTATTGTTCCAGTCGATTTTCCTCCCCAATTCACATAACTATCATTGACCGTATGCCCGTTATTTTCTCCTGCAGCGCCCTGTCCTGTCCAAAAGAGTGTTCCTTGCCCAAGATTCTTTCCGTCCCAAATCCAATTACCTTCGCTTTGGCTGTCGGTCGCTCCAATCCAAACATATGAATCGCCGCCGCCGTCAATAACCGGGGAGTAATTAGTAGGAACACCGGAATTGAGGATATAGTTTATTATTGCCGCTTGCTCTTCGGCGCTATTTATTTCAACAAGGTAACCTCCTCGCTCGACAGCACATGCAGCAGCATCGCTCCAACTCTTGCTTTCCAAGACAAATTCATACTTCTTTCCGTCAAATTGAAACTCTAATATATTATCTTCATCAGCGCATTGAGCATGAATTATTTTTGTTGATAAAAATAATCCTGCAAGAATAAATAATGCAAATACAATTTTCATAAATAACTCCGATAATAATTAATTAAGTAAAATATATGAAGTTATAATTTACGAAAATTATT
>CAYLSY010000194.1:1530-5468 GCA_964386275.1 uncultured Hyphomicrobiales bacterium | reverse complement strand
TTTTTAAACCAGTATTTTCATTAAATGATGCAAATATTTACGATTGCGGCTGCCACACAAGAAAATCCCCCTCCCCCCTTTTTCAAATGGGGAAAAGAGCGACTTTCTTAAAGAGTATTTTTTATATTTACTTAAATACTTAATTTATATGTATTTACGGATAATTGAATTTCTATTTAATTAGTTGGGTTAAATGAAAATCATTAAGTTTCAATTGTTACAGCAGCGCTTTCCCGAGAAGCAATAGCTTTAATATCTGAGGATTTCACCCCGTCCAACCCTTTTGTCAGAGAAATTCTGAGCTATGGAATTCGGATAATTTGAATTAAACGAAAAATAGTTTTTTTTTGTCAAAAAAATACTTAATTTATTGCATAAATAATAAAAAAGTTATTTCGCGACATGTCGAAACGTTGCTTATATTGCCTTGCTGTTGTTCTAGCGGTATTTTTTCTTTTAATAGAAGCTAAAAGTGAGCTTTCATCTGGCTTCGAAGGCAAGTATTTCCTTGTCGGTTACATGCAGAACGAAATTAATATCGATTCTTTCTTAGGCTTGACGCTTGCATTGCAAATAACTTCCCGCTATAACGCTCAAATCCGCATAAATACCCGGGAAGGCTGGTCAAAAAACTTCACGATTGCCGCCGATTCTGTCTTGGTAGTGTTTCTCACTCCCGAGTCAGAAAATAGAACTCCGGGCGAGGCAGTACAAAAAGCGACGGAAATCATATCGGATGTCGATATTACTGTTCAATGCTACAGCAGCCAATACACGTCGAGCGATGCTTTCACAGCTCTGCCTGTGTCCCGCTGGGGAACTTCATATGCCGTGTTGAGCTATCCGAACGACCAATACTACATCGAATATGAAATGGAACCCGAGGACTCGCTCTGGAGCTTGGAACCCCGCAGCAGCGAATTTATGGTAATTGCCGCCGAAGACGGCACCGAAGTGGAGTTTTCGCCGAAAGCCGAGACACGCGAAGGCTATTACCCGGGCAATCTATATAAATTATTCTTGAACAAGGGAGATTGCTACCTTGTTCAAGCTGCGCCGACCGGACGCGGCACAGGCGATTTAACCGGAACAATGGTTTATTCAAACAAACCCATAGGCTTTCTGTCCGGCCATGTGCGCACAGCAATACCACAAACCTTAATGGGTAACTATGACACAAAAGACTTCCTATGCGAAATGCTTGTCCCTATTGAACGATGGGGTCGGAACTATGCGAGCGTGCCGTTCGGCTTCAACAGCGACGGCGATTACTTCCGTGTAATTGCCGCAGATAGCAATACATATGTTTCAATCAAGACCCAAAGCGGAACCTATGGATTATTTTTCGAAGCTCCCGGACCCGGCAGCTATTATTTGAATGAGCCTGCAATTTGGAAGTCCAACAAACCGGTGCAAATCGGCCAATTTATGAGCCATTCCGGCACTTCTCACGATAATCGTTATTATGACCCATCATTTGTGGTTTTGCCGCCTTCAGAGCAGCGTATCACCAAAGCGTCAATAACAACATTCGGTAATTACGACTATTTTTTCGACCAATATGATTATTATTGGCTTAATATTATCGCCGACAGCGCCGGCGCAAAAGAATTAACTTTAAACGGCAATTATCTTCATTCGATGACGCCGTTTCTAAGCCAAAAACTACCCGGCGACAGCCTCTTTTGGGTTACTGTCCGAATGAACAAAGGTAAATACGAGCTGAATTGCAGCGCTGGCAGCTTTTCGGCAATCGGATTTGCCAATGGATGGGCTGATTCGTATTCACTGGTGATTGGTTCTTCATTGATTGATAAGAATTATATAGACGTTATGCCTCCGTATGCAGAAGTTGAAAGATGTGAGGGCTTGCTCGAAGGTACTGCTTTTGACTTTCAGGAAGCGAATATGTCGGGCGTGGATTTCGTCGAAATGGTCGAATCGCAGTCGTATAACTACGTTTTCGAAACAAGTGGCATTGGGGACAGCTCAATGACAGCGCAATTCAAGGCAATGCCGCGCAATTTCCGAACCGATGCCCATCTTGTTTTTCTCGTTTCGGACAGAGCAGGAAATACAACCCGATATGAATGGGACTACAAAGGCATAAATCCGCTTTTGCCGGACTTCATCAACATGCCGGCTGCATTTTTAAACGATTCATCAAAATCATATTTTTATATAAAAAACAAGGGCAGCGTCGGCTTCGAAATCAAAAGCAAAACAATCCTTTACGATGAACGTTTGGAAGCGTGGTTCGAAGGCGCTATGCCCATTACTGTTGAACCGGGGGACAGTGCGCTGTGCGTGGCAGTATTCAAGCCGGGAATGAATTTGAGCCAGCTCAACTCCGCAATAGTCTTCGATTTCGATTGCGACAGATACGATACGGTTTTATTCCAATCATTTGTTCTTAATGCCGGTTTAAGCGCTCAGGGCAAGGATTTCGGCACTATTTCAGTCGGCGAAATCGCTTGCGACACAATATACATTTTCAATGTCGGAAATGCAGCCGTAACGCTGGATTCAATTGTTCTCGATGACCCAAAAAACGCTTTTTATATTGATACTTCAGGCATTTTTCCACATAAACTTGAACCCGGCGATACTTTGGCGTTAATTGCATGCTTTGTGCCGGACAGCGCAGGTGATTTTTCCGCTTCTTTTATTGTAATTAATGATTTGACGCTGAGTTGCGGAGGCTCGCTAACGGGCGCCGGCGCTGATTGCCGTTTTAACGAAATATACGTCGACTTCGGAAAACACAGGCTCGCGACAAGGACAGACAAAACAATTGTTATTAAAAATTCTGGAACAAGCGGTTGCTCAATATCCTATTACTCCCGTTCGGGCGATACATTGAGTTTTGACGATGTCAGCCTGCGCAGCCTCAGCTCTATGTTTTTCGACATCGATGATAGCATTGTTCTTAATGTTGCTTTCATTCCCGAAGCTATCGGCACAAGGACTTCCGTAATTCAACTTGTAACAAACTCGATAAAAACCGATACAATTAATATTACATTAACTGGAGTCGGTTCTCTGCCGGTTATTTCAACTTCGAATGCGGATTTTGATTCAATCACAGTATACACGACAAAAGAAGATACATTTGCCATTATTACATCATTGGGTAACGAAAAGCTTAGTCTGCGATTGCTTTCGACGACCGGCGACGTTGCCGCTTTTGCTTTCAACGAAGCATCGCTAAACAATGTTATGCTTGAACCGGATTCTATACTGAAATTACCGATGTCATTTTCGCCTGTCAGGCTTGGTCCACACACAATGACGATGACTTTCGAACACGACGCCAATCCGGCAAACCAATGGTCTAGCATAGATGTGTTAGTTACAGGCTTTTCTCTTCCGGCTGACACTTTAGATTACGTTTTGCAATTAATCGGAGGCGATTCGCTTTTGCCGTGCAACGCTCATAATGTTTCGCTGGAGCTAACAAACACCGGCAATGTGCCTGTAACGTTGGATAGCATTGCATTTACCGGAGGTTTGAGCGCGAACGTCTTGCCTGATTTTACATTTCCTGTTACTGTGGAGCCTGTTCACTCTGTCTTAATACCAATAAGCCTAATAGTCGGCAGCGCAACAGATTCAATCTTGTTAAAAGCATTTTGTGCGCAAACCGAAGCCAGATACTTTACATATATCGTAGCTCCAAAGCCCCAAAAAATAATTCTTGATTCTTTAATAGGAATCAATGCCGTACCCGGCGATTCTGTTAATATACATTTTAGCGGCAGCATGCCGTATTCGGTAGAAATCCCTGTAGCCTTTTCATTTGAAATCGAAATACCACAAAGTTGCTTTTATCTGCTCGATACAAGCACTAGTTTGAACGTTACAAAAGGCTCAATTCAAAAAAAATATTCAGCAACGGCAACACAAACTAAGGATTTAATAAAAATATTACCTGATAA
>CAYLSY010000194.1:0-1489 GCA_964386275.1 uncultured Hyphomicrobiales bacterium | reverse complement strand
TACTCAAATAGATTTCAGCGGCTCTCCGGCATACATAGAAATAAGTCTGGCATTGCTTCCGCTGCTATGCGACAAAGAAAAAATAAATTATGCTGTTACTTTTTCGCCGGAAAATTGTTATTACAATAGTAGAGACGAAGAAATTGCAGAAATTGCCCGGGTATGTGTGCAGTCTTTACGGCTTATAAGCGTTATGCCGGACGAATACGATTTATGGGTAAGGCAAAATCCTGCAAAGGACAAAATAGATTTTAATGTCTATTTGCCCGAGGATAATCGCGCAGATATTGAACTTTATGACTTATATGGAAAAAAAATTACACTTGCAGTAAATTTATATTTGAAAAAGGGAATACAAAATCTTATATTTGAAAATTCAGGATTGACTTGCGGGACATATTTGATTTGCGTCAGATTCCCACACAAGTTTATTGGAAGGACACTAATAATAACTACAGAATAGAGGTTTAATATGAAATTAAGATTTATACTATTTAGCATTAGTATTATTTTATTATTTACAAGCAATTCTATACTATTTTCTCAAACAGCCGAAGACGAAGAATCACCGATTTTTACAAAAAGTGAATACGGGGTTTTTTATGTCGGACCTGTAGCCGGTTACAATAAATCAATGCATACGGTTAATTTAAGCTCATTTGCCGAAGACCCGCTGTGCCCTTTCTTTTCTGATGGCGACGATAACGGCTTCTATTTTGGCGGCGTAGTTCAATTCCCCTTTGCAAAAGTCAATTCGCAGCATTCAATCTATATTAAAGCATTGTATTCAACGCTGCCATCGTATTTCGAAGTGGCAACCGACGACAATTACCCTTCATTAATCGAAATTGAAGGCGGCGGTACCTCTGTTGAATACACATCGACAGTCAATCAATTAAAAGTTGAATACTCAATGGTCAGTATAGAACTCCTTTACGGTTTCACTCCTGTACCTTCGGTTCCTTTCAGTATTGTTGTCGGTCCGACTTTAGACTTTGCATTTAAGAAAAACTTTACCCAGAAATTTGTATTGCTCGCCGACCCGAGCATTCGTTTCAAAAAGACTCAGGAATTATTGGACAAAGGTTATAAATACATTGACAATGACCGCACAATCATCGTTGACGAAGGTGATATCGAAAACTCAAACTCTTTCCGTTTAGGTTTGAAATTCGGAGCCGAATTCAACTTAAGCATCCCGGGTTTAGGTATTTTGGCTCCTCATGCTTTCTATAACTTTGGAGTAACTAAGTTAGCCAGCGAAGATTGGCGCGTCAATGCACTACAAATAGGCGTCGACCTCAGATTTGCTCTTTCCGATGCTATTTTGCCTTGGAATTATTAACAAGTATTTCAAAAATACTTTTAAAAACTGCTTTTTAATATTTAGCAGAATAAAATGCGATTAATTCGGCGTCCTATCCCACAACGGGGCAGGACGCTTTCTTTTAGAAAAAATAAAAACGGAACAACATGGAAATTCTTTTCT
>CAYLSY010000193.1:0-5472 GCA_964386275.1 uncultured Hyphomicrobiales bacterium | reverse complement strand
GCGATACGAAAAAGCTGAAACTGCTGATGGTGGCGAAGTAAAACTCCTCCGATGACTTACGAGTCATCGGATGAGTTATGTTTTTTTTGAGGTTTCAACTATTTATGCTGATTCCTTCTTTTATTTTTATGCGATTGATTTAAAAAATAATCTTGAGCGCAAAATGGCGCTTCGCCTTCGCCGGGCTTTAATCGAATATATTGCCCAGATGGAAGCAATCGCCAAGATTTTTTATTATCTTTCCAATAGATATTCAAAATATCCCAAAGCTGCTGCTGTAATTGCTTATCAGGCACAGGAAACATCAATTCGACACGCCGGTGCAGGTTGCGAGTCATCCAATCGGCGCTCGACAAGTAGAATTCCTCATCTCCGCCGTTTTTAAAATATATAATGCGGCTATGTTCCAAGAAACGCCCAAGAATACTTCGAACTTCAATAGTATCGCTAATGCCTTTTAATCCCGGAATCAAGCAGCAGACCCCGCGAATGAGCAGTTTCACTTGTACGCCCTTTTGCGCGGCTTTGTATAATGCGGGAATAACTTCATCGTGCGCTAAAGCATTGAGTTTAACAAAAATCAAACCGGGGTTTTCCGGTGTGTGCTTTTCGATTTCGCGTTCAATTAGTTTTACTAAGGATTGACGCAAATTAATCGGAGCAACGTGAAACTGTTTCCAATCCTTTTGATTAGAGTAACCGGTCAAATAATTGAACAAATGAATGCCATCTATGCCAAATTCTTCGCGGCAGGTAAACATACCAATGTCGGTATATAGCCTGCTTGTGAATTGATTATAATTGCCAGTGGCCATATGCAGATAAGTTCTCAATTTCTTGCCTTCGCGGCGCACTACCATTGCGATTTTGCAATGAGTCTTCAGCCCGATTACTCCATAGACAACATGAACGCCAACCTGCTCAAGCTCCTTCGCCCAAATGATGTTGTTTTCCTCGTCGAATCGGGCTTTTAACTCGACGAAAGCTGTTACATCCTTGCCGTTTTCGGCGGCTCTTTTTAGCGCAGCGACAATTAGCGAGTTCATTCCAGTGCGGTATAGCGTTATTTTTATTGCTAAAACTGCATTGTCTGCCGTAGCAGATTCTATGAATTGCAAAACGCTGTTTGTAAATGAATCATATGGATGATGGACTAACAAATCCTTCTTTTTAATAGCTTCGAAAATATTATCGCCAATGCCCGGCCTCAATTCGGGAATGATTTTCGATTGGAAAGGCACATCTTTAAGATGTCTGATTTCAACTTTGCATAACTCCATGAAATCGCTTAGCTTAAGCGGTCTTCCATGCGAATAAACATCCGATGAATCGATTTCGAGCGATTTCATCAAAAGCTTCATTAAATAATCAGGCATATTTCTACTGACTTCTAAGCGGACGGCATCGGTTCCCCAGCTGCGTTGTTTGATTTGCTCGGCAACTTCGGTCAAAAGGTCTTCCGCTTCGTCTTCGGCAATTTCAATATCTGCGTCGCGCGTTACTCGGAACGTGTTTGACGCTTCAATCTCTAAGCCCGGAAACAACACGTCGGCATATTCTTTGATTATTTGCTCCAATAGCACAAAATGGTAGCCAGCCGGACGTTCGATTTGAACAAATCGCGGCAAAACAATTGGAAGCTGAAGTATTGCAATATGCCGCGGAGCAATTTTTTTTCCTTTATCGATAAGCGCGAAAGCGATGTTCAAGCTGCGATTGACAATACGCGGAAATGGATGTCCGGGGTCGAGACTGAGCGGAGTCAGCACCGGTAAAACGCATTCGAAGAAGTATTGCTTAAGGTTTTTCTTTTCCTCTTTGCTTAACTTCTCGATATCGTGAATGACGATGCCTTCTTTTTCTAATCCAGGTAAAATATCTTCCGTAAGCACTTTTTCCTGACGTTGATAAAGCGGTACAAGACGCGAACGAATCTCTTTTAGCTGCTCCTGAGGCGTCATTCCGTCGAAGGAAAGCTCAACTACCCCGGCTGAAATCTGCCCTTTCAATCCGGCAACGCGAATCATAAAGAACTCGTCGAGATTTGAACTGAATATCGACACAAACTTCAGACGTTCGAGCAGCGGATGAGAACGGTCTTCGGCTTCGCAAAGAACGCGGTTCTGGAATTCGAGCAAGCTCAACTCGCGATTGAAGTATAGTTCATGCGCCGAGTAGTCTATTTTATCTTTTTTTGCTGGTTGATTTTCCATGTAATATTAATATGTGTTTAACTAAACAATTACTTTTTTCTCATATGAAAATTTCTTTTCAACAAAACGCGAAAGCCTTACAAACGGCAACCCGAGCAGCAAATATAATATAGCTACAATTATTCCAGTGCCAAGATAATCGTAATAATTCGAGGCAATTTGCGTGTATACCTTAGTCAATTCGACCATAGTAATTACAGATACTAACGACGAATCCTTCAGCAGCGAAATAAAATCGTTCGTTACCGGAGGAAGCACCATTCGCAATGCCTGTGGTAAAATAACGAAACGCAGCGCTTGATTTCGCGACATACCTAGTGAAATTGCGGCTTCCATTTGTCCACGCGGCACCGAGAACAAGCCGGCGCGGTAATTTTCGGCTTCGTATGCCGCATAATTGCACCCCAAGCCGATGACGGCTGCTATAAACGGCGACAGCTTGATTCCGATTGAAGGCAAGGCATAAAATATCACAAATAGCTGTATCAACAGCGGAGTTCCGCGTATAATTTCGATATAAGCCACTGCTGAACTTGAAAACGGCGCCGGCGCATAAACCCTTGTCAATGCGATAAATAGACCGAGTAAAATTGCAAGAGACATCGAAACGATTGATAAACCTAAGGTAATCAACGCACCCTGACCAAGCATAGGCATATAATCCAAAAAACGTTGAAAATACCTGTCCATCGTTATTTCTGTCATCTGGTCCTCGATGAAAGCGTTGTATTTAACTGGTTCAACTTTTGATGGTTCATTGTCATTTGTATAGCTGCCCATTTTGTCGTTCCAGAGGTTCCATTCATCCAGTATGGTTCGCAACTGCCCGCTTGTAATCAACACACTTAAAGCAGAATTTATTTCCTTTAGCAATGTTGTATCAGTTTTCCTTATGGCGATTCCATAAGAAATTTCACCGACCGGACGACCGACTAATTTGAATTTCTTATTCCAGCTGGCATAATATAGCGCAAGCGGAGCATCGACCAAAACGGCTTCGAGTCTTTGGTTTTCGAGGTCGGCATAAGCAAAAACCTCGCCGTCGTAAGTTCGGACTTCTATGCCGGGAGTTTGACGCAAAATCCTTTCTGCTACGGATTCCTTGAGCGCGCCGACCCGTCTGCCGCGCAAATCATCGAGTGATGCAACGCCTTCCTGCTCCTTGCGGACAATCAATTGTTCGTAGGTTATGTAATAAGGAACCGAGAAATTAACTTCTTCTTTTCGGTCTTCAGTTATTTCGATTCCGTTTATTGCAATATCATAATCGTTTCGCTCAAGTCCGGGTATTAGCCCGTCCCATTGGTTTTGCACAAATACCTCGCTATAGCCGAGCTTTTCTGCAATTGCTCGAACGATATCGACTTCGAATCCGATGTTCTTTTCGCGGTCATCGGGCGATTGGAAGATGAACGGCGCATTTCCTTCGGCATCGGCAGCCCAGCGCAGGACTTTGCCCTGTGGCGAAGAATAGCATATTGCGCTTATTAATACAAGCGCCAATGGCATTGAGATTATTATGGACAGATGTTTTTTCATTACATATATTATTCTTTAAAAATATTCAGAAACTGCCTTGTATCTTCCTTTAGCGGATTGTTGAAAATCGTTTCTGGCGAACCGATTTCTTTGATTTCCCCTTCGTCCATAAATACTATCACATCCGAAGCGGTTCTGGCAAAATTCATTAGATGGGTAACTACAACTTGGGTCATGCCTTCTTTATGCAAGTTTTTCATCACCGTCAGCACTTCTTCGGCAAGTTCCGGGTCGAGCGCCGAGGTCGGCTCGTCGTAAAGCATAACTTGCGGCGATAGAGCCAAAGCGCGCGCTATTGCAACCCGCTGAGCCTGTCCTCCGGAAATTTGATGCGGAAAACGCTTTGCGAAAGCGCTCATGCCGACTTTGTCGAGTAGTTCCATAGCTCGGGCGATAGCAACGTTTTCAGGCTCTTTTTTTACTTTAATTTGCGCAATAGTAACATTTTCAAGGACAGATAGATGCGGAAACAAATTGAAACCTTGGAAAAGCATACCGACGCGTTGCCTTACGGCTCTTGCTTTAATTTGAAATTCTTCATCATGCAGGGCGTCTTCGCCGTATCCGGCAAAAGGGTTCTTCAAACGCTTTCGAACAGTGGGACGCTTTTTGTGATTGATTGCTGTATGAGTAATAGTAACTCCAGCAATACGAATAGTGCCTGAATCGAGTATTTCAAGACAATTCAAACAACGCAACAGCGTCGTTTTCCCGCAGCCCGAGCGCCCGATAATCGACACCAGATGCCCTTTGCTAACAGAAAGGTTGACATCGCTCAGAATCGGCAAATTATTGAACGATTTGTACAAATTCCTGATTGAGATTATATCTTCTTTTTCTTGATTCATAAATTCTTTTAATATTCAGCTTTTCTTATCAAATAACATACCGAAAACCCGAAAACATAATTAATCCCGAAAACTATGATTAATCACCGTTTCAGCAAATCTTCCACTTTCAACAGATGCAACCTATCACCGTCGAACGCCCCATAATGCGGAATGCGCAGCCAATCACCAAGATTAATGTATAAACCCTTGCCATGTTCCTTGCAGACAAGCCGGTGGCGATGTCCCATAACAACGAAATCGAAACCCTCGTCAATTTTCTTTAAGGCGAAATCTTCTAATCCATCTCGTGGCCCGTAATCTTTTGAGTCGGTATAGCTGCGGCTTTTTTTCGAAGAGCGGCTGGCGAGCCCGATTCCGCAATCGGGATGGAGCTTCTTGTATAAATAAAGATTGAGCGGACTCCTCAGGATTTTCTTAATTGCATTATAAACACCATCGTTATATGCCTTGCCGTCGCCGTGCGAAATGAAAAACCGCTTGCCGTCGATAATTTCATCGAAATCGTCTTTGATTATCGGAATATCCAACTCGTCTTCGAAAAACGACAACGGTGCACTCGGCTTTTTGGAATGAAAAAAATGCCCGAAGTCGTGATTGCCCATAACATACTTTATTTCAATGCCTTTATGCCTTAAGTCATATAACTTCGAAAGAGTTCGATAAAAGAATTTTGGAATAACCGTTTTATATTCGAACCAATAATCGAACAAATCGCCAACAATATAGAGTCGCCGGCAATCCCCAGCAATGCAATCGAGGAAATCCAGCAGCAGATTTTCCCGAATAATGTCCTTCCGGCGGGTTTCAATACCCAAATGCACATCGGAAATAAAATAGACCATAACGATAATTTATTTTTTTTGTATTTT
>CAYLSY010000192.1:0-5474 GCA_964386275.1 uncultured Hyphomicrobiales bacterium | reverse complement strand
ATTAAAAATTGATGGGAAATGTCAAGCAAGGGGGATGGTTGTTAGGAATTAAACCCACATTGTGGGATAAAAGCAACTATTTCGAATCCATGCCTATTAGTGGAAAAATAAACCGAAAAGTAGTGCCTGAGCCGATTTCTGAAAAGGCGGAAATATTGCCCTTGTGTTGAAGTGCAATGCTTTTTACTAAATTAAAATTAATACTAAATTTTGATGATATCTGAGGAATATCTGATTCAATTATTGAGCGTAGTTCTTCGTTCGAAAAACCGCTGCCATTGTCGGAAAACGCAATCGAAACCTTATCTTCACGAGTTTGAGTTACGGAAATATCGAGAGTTCCACCATCGGATAAAGTTTCGCAATAAAAGAGCAGAATGTTAAGAAAAGCCTGCTGCAGTAATGATTTTATACCTTTCAAATAGTAGTTGTCAGATTCATAAAACCTATTGATAACAATGTCCATTTTTTGGAATTGAGCGCTGGCAAACAAAAGCGTTTCATCAAGTAAAGCAGTGAGGTTCAGTGTTTCATTACTCGTTTCACTTGTTGCGCTTTGCGAAAGAGAAGCCAAACGCGAATTGATTTCCATAATCCTTTCTATTTCAGCTTTGATAATCTCAATTCTGCGCTCCGAGTTACCTAATCCGCTTTCGAGCAGCTGCAAATTAGTCTTAACAATTTGCAAAGGATTATCAATTTCTTTTGAAAACGATGCCGCGAATTGCCCTATGGAAACAAGTTTAGCGCTTAGCAGCGCTTGTTGGTTGAGTGCCGAGAGCCTTTCGTTCATCTTGCGGATTTCGTTTCGGCTGATGATGTTTTCCAAGGCAAGAGCTGCTTGAAGTATAATGTCGCTCATTTTCGCCAAATCGGTTTGAGTAAGTTGATTGATTCTTAATTCGGTTAGCGCTGCAAAAACACCGTGAGCCGCTGAACGGATGAAAATCGGAGATAGTATTAAATTCGTAATCTGTTTGCCGCTTGCTTCGTTCATATTTGGAATGACAGATGTTTTTCGTTGCTCGCAAGCCCAATCAATGATTCCTTGCTCTTCCAAATGTGAAATTATTGAAGTGAGCGTGCTATCAGCCTGACTGATGCTTGCCGTAACAAGTCGTTTTTTTTCATTAAAAATAAAAAGATTGCTTTCAATCAACTTGAATTTGCTTGATAAAACTGCATGGAGCTTGTCGACTACTTCGACGTTATCGTAACAGTTTATAAATTCGGATTGCGATTCGTATGTTTCAGAAGAACCGGCTTTTGTTGAGCGTCTTTTGCTCATATTCAGCCGTGAGCGCAGACTTTCTACTTCGTTCTGAAGAATTGCGACTGATGATTCAAGGGCTTTAACGTATTCTTCTTGGTTACGCGAATAGTTGTCAACTTTCGGATATAATCCCGATTCATCATCAGCGGCGATATGTTCGAATTCGTTCATATAGAATAGTAATGTTGGGAAAATCAACTCAAGAATTGTCTCAGAGTAGCTTAACCAGTTTCAACAGCGCATTTGCTTCTTTTTTTGTTAAATGCCTATATTCTCCTCTCGATAATCCCGAGGCTGTAATACCAGCAAAGGATTTTCTGTCGAGTTTTTTAACTTCATAACCTAATGATTCGAAAATACGACGCACTTCACGGTTTTTGCCTTCAAAAAGCACAAGCGTTACTTTTGACTTGTCCGACGGATTAATGAAAATCTCGCAGGGCGCTGTTTTTCCATCCTCAAGTTCAATGCCGCGTGAAATTTTCAGCGCCTCTGTTTCAGTAAGCGGTTTATCCAAACCGACATTATAAACTCTTTCAATTTTACTGCTTGGGTGAGTCAGCCTGTTTGTCAATTCGCCGTCATTTGTCAACAGCAGAACTCCAGTTGTATTTCTATCGAGTCTGCCGACAGGAAACACTCGAGAACGGGAATGGACAATATCCATGACGGTTTTACGGTTTTTCTCGTCGCTAGTAGTTGTTATAACGTCTTTGGGCTTGTTAAGCAGTATATAGACATAGCGTCCTGCGTTTTTTATCGGGTCGCCGTTGATGGTAACAAAAGCATCTTGAGTAACAAGAGTCCCAAGAGCCGTTATGACTTTTTGGTTTACTTTGACGACGCCTTCTGCAATAAGTTCATCGGCTTTGCGACGCGAGCAATAGCCGGAATCGGCTATGAATTTATTGAGCCGAATGCCTTTGGCTTCATTTTTCTCCTTTGTGGCAGCTGATTTTCTTGTATGTTTTTGATTTTTTTTTTGCATTGTATTTAAAATAATTTGAAAATTATGTTGTCATTCAATCCTCGTTTTTGCATCCAATAGGATAAGGATACAGACAAGACACCGAATCCATATTTCAAGCTTCGTGAAAAATTAATTGACGAGGCTTCTTTGAAGTACTTTGTCGGACATGTGATTTCTGCAATTTCATAACCGGCATAAAATATTTGCGACAGCATTTGATTATCGAAAATAAAGTCGTCCGAATTGGCTTCGAAATTGATTTTTCTAAGAACATCTGCCGTAAATGCCCGATAGCCAGTATGGTATTCAGATAATTTTTGCTGCATTAAGAAATTTTGGAAAAAAGTAAGAAAACGGTTCGAAATATATTTGTAAATCGGCATTCCACCCTTGAGCGCGCCTTTGCCGAGTATTCGAGAGCCGAGAACAACGCTATAGACGCCGTTGGCAAGCAAGTAAGCCATTGATGGTATCAATTGAGGTGTATATTGGTAATCTGGATGGAGCATGATTATGATGTCTGCGCCCAGATTCAGAGCAGTTTTATAACATGTTTTCTGATTGCCGCCATAGCCTTTGTTCGATTCATGCTTGATGATATGATGAATGCCGAGTTTTTGTGCAATGTCCAATGTATTGTCGTTGCTTGCGTCGTCGACCAATACTACTTCGTCAACGATGTCGAAAGGGATTTCGCTCCAAGTTTTTTCCAGAGTCATTTCTGCGTTATAAGCAGGAAGCACCACAATAATTTTCTTACCATTAATCATGCTGTTTTAAATGAGTAATTAACAAAGCATATTTCAAGACTACAAAAATACTGAATTTTATTGTATTTATTTCAATTAATGAATAGCTATAGCGATAGTTTAATGCCTGATGAATCTTTCGAGTAATGCGAGAATTCCGCGCAATATCAATTTCGGCTCATATATTATGTTTGCTAATCGGCTATAAAGAAAATCCTTGACTAATACAGCAGAACCGCCTGTCAGTATAATTCTAGTGTTTGCGTCAAGTTTGAAGTCAATAATCATTTGCTCAATAATTTGCTTAATTCCACCAGTAATTGAATAAAAAATTCCTGAGGCTAAAGCAGTATTTGTACTGCTTCCAGCAGATGTTGTCGGCGTTCCGGGCTTATGAGCGCCAATGCCGGATGTCTTGTTCGTCAAAACATGATTTTGAAGAGAAAAACCCGCAAAGATTGCCCCGCCTTGCATATACGCCTTGAATGGCGAAGCGTTGTCGTTTTCAAGAGCAAGGTTCACGGTTATGGCAGTGCCGCAATCGACGGTTATCAGCGGCGGTTCGAATTCACTCAATCCGCCGACAAGCCCCAATAGGCGGTCTGAACCGATGTATTTAATATGTGCAAAATCAAGTAGTTTCTGTTTTTCCAAAAGAAGTGTTAAATCAACTAATTTAAAGTTTGGCTGATTTTCTAAGATTTTAAATATTTGAGAATTGGCTTGCTTGTTGACTGAAGAGACTGAATAATAAACAGTTTCTTCGTTCATTGCATTCAAATTTTTCTGCAATTTCACATAATCGCTGTCAATCAAATTATTTTCTAATAAATCATAAGCCGAATATTCGTTTCCAGATAGGATTTTCAAGCGGCTGTTACCGATGTCAACAGCCAAAAGCAAAGGCAGCTGCTCATTATCCGATTTCATAGCGGATCGAATCCCCGTTATCGATAATTCG
Source organism: uncultured Hyphomicrobiales bacterium (assembly GCA_964386275.1). Taxonomy (GTDB): domain Bacteria; phylum Bacteroidota; class Ignavibacteria; order Kapaibacteriales; family UBA2268; genus CAYLSY01. The sequence goes on along the minus strand of CAYLSY010000192.1, from coordinate 1,521 downwards.
TTTTTCGCCTGTGATTGTGCTATAAGCCTCGAGCCTGCCGTCGCTCAAAATATGACGTACTTTCCAGAGGTTCGCTTTGCGGAAAAAGCCATATGGCTCATCTTCGCCGACGATTGCGACTTTTTTGCCGATGATTTTCAACTCTTGCTTCCACATTTCGAAAAGCACATCTTTATCCATGGCATTGTACTTTTCGAAATTGGAAATTAGCAGCGGTAAAATTCCTGCGGGAGTGATATTCAGTCCGAAACTTGCGAGCGAAATGGCGCTGTCTTCGATGTTTTTCGGGAAATCCATCTGCAGGCAATTAACGCCAAAACCGATGACAGTACATAGACAATTGTTACCCCAGAAGCTGTGTTCAACCAGAACGCCAGAGATTTTACGGATTTCAACTTTCTTCTTGCTGTCATAAGTTTTAACAACTACATCGTTCGGATACTTGATATAGAAATCAATTTCCGGAGCAACCCTATGGAGAGTTGCCTTGACGGCGAAGCAACCGCTTGCCTGAAACATTGTCAGCCGCTTTTCGTCGGGGTTTTCCTTGTGCATAACGCCGATTGAACAATACAAATTTTCGCCGGGATTGCCCAGCCAAAGTTTGCCGCTTCTGCCGTGTCCTTCGGTTTGTGCATCGGCAGTTATGACAACGAAATCGTCTTTTCCGATTAACTCTTTAACGAGCTGGTTTGTCGAAGTCGTTGTCGGATAATGGTAATGCTTCATAAAAATATCTGATGTCGAATCGTTCAGAAAGAAATCCGTATCTTAGTTGATTATCAGTTATTTGTTCTCTTTGCGATTGCCTCTTGAATATCGCTCATCATAATGTCCGATATTTCGGAAAAAGCCTTGCTGAATGCCGGCGCAATTGTTTTTACATCATTAGAAGGGCGAGGTATTTTTATATTGTATAGCTTATTCAAAACTAATTCGATTTCCGGTTTGTCGCTATAGCGCTTAATCAGGTTGATGTTGACCGAAACAGCAACGTTGCTGCCGTTCTTGTCGTTTGGCTGCGCATTGTATGCCGACATTTCGAGCAGTTGCCCTTCGAGCAGGTATTCCGGTGTAATTATTGTGCCTGCTTTGACTACTCCGCCTGAAAATCCGCGCAAAGAATTCAGCCGTGTAACAAAGAAATCCGTTATCAGCGACGACATATCCGTTATCCAACGATGATAATAATAGCGTTTGACGGTATTTTCGTCCGTAAGCGCTGTCAAAAGAGGCGAATCCAGCTGCTCGTTGACGGCAAATTGACGAATTTGAAGCGAACCTTCGAGTGTTGCTGTATTGCGAAATGTCGTTGGCTCTTGATTTAACCTATAATACTCTATCGGCGGATATTCGGATTTGAGCGATATGCAAGATTGAATTGCAAATAACAATACTGGTAAAATTGCATAGCTTGCAAATCGCAGCAGTCCTTTGTTTGCTAAATTAATCATTTTTTTTCCGATATTTTTTATATTTTTAATTAAGCAAAATACAAAAAAAATAAATTATCGTTATGGT
>CAYLSY010000191.1:0-5511 GCA_964386275.1 uncultured Hyphomicrobiales bacterium | reverse complement strand
AACAAAACATTTTTTTTCTGTTACGTATACTTATAAAATACTGATTATTTAAAGTGTTATTTTAAACTTACTTTTTATTATTCGTAAGCGTATTTAATTCAAATATCAACTATGGCATTTCGTCATTTATAATATGAAAATGGCATTATTAAAAATAGTATCTGTTATACTCCTATTTTCGTATCCAGCTGCTGCCATCGGTTACGTAGTGAGCCACCATTATTGCACAATTCATAAAGCTCATTTCGCATCGCTTTTCGGTAATGCCGCCGAAAAATGCTCTCACAAGCATTGCAGCCATAAGCAGTCAGATGAATTTGAATGTTGTCATTACTGCGACAATAGTCCAGCTGCAGCAATTGATGATAATGTTGCTCATTCGTTTACTTATCATGCCCATTCAGGTGAGCATTTCACAACAGTCGAAGACAACTGCTGTGTCGATTATTCGACCGTTGCATCGCTCGGAGCGCAGTTTTTTGCAGCAAACCCCGATGTTCAGATTCGCCCGATATGTGTTTTTATCGACTTTATTCCCAAAAAAGCAAACGATTTTGAAAACTCAGAACTCAATGCCAAATACGAATATTTTTCCGACAACGGCAGCCAAAGGCTGCTTTTGATTGAATATATCTTCTATCATCACGCTAAAATTGATTTTTCCGACCCCGACTTCAATAAATCCTAATGCGCTAAAACGCATTCATTACAATATAATACAAATAATCACAAGAATTGCTTCTGAACGAGCTTTTTTTTTATCGTGCTTAATAAATTTCAACGTGTTTTTTTTAGTAAATTAAAGGATTTATTCATGTTCAGGAAATTATTAATATTATTAATATTCATTCCATTTTTTCAGCTATCATTGATTGAAGCCAAACAGATTACCGGTACAATTTACGGTATTAGCGATAGCAAAACAAAAGTAACGCTGCCAAAAGCAAATGTTCATTGGCTTGGCGCTGAAATTGGCGCAATAGCCGATATAAACGGAAAATTCTCAATCGAACGCCCCAAAGATGCTCATATGCTTGTTGCAAGCTATGTCGGTTATAAACGCGACACTATTCATGTCGAACACGATGCAACAAATATTGAAATTGTTTTGGTTGCCGACCTTGTTACCGACGAAATATTAATCGAAGAAAATGCGCCTGCGAGCTATATTTCCCGTTCCGAAATCGCTAAAACCGAAGTCATTTCTACTCGAGGATTGCAAAAAGCGGCTTGTTGTAATCTTTCGGAAAGCTTCCAGACAAATCCGTCGGTGGACGTTAATTATTCCGACGCCGTTACCGGCGCAAAAACAATTCAATTACTTGGTTTGCAAGGCTCCTACGTTCAAATGCTAATCGAAAAGACGCCGGCTTTGCGCGGCTTAGCTGCAACAAATGGCTTGAGCTATGTGCCGGGTCCATGGATGGAATCTATTCAAATATCGAAAGGAAATTCATCTGTAGCCGACGGTTTCGAATCTATTACCGGCCAAATAAACGTTGAATACCAAAAGCCATTGGAAAACACTCCGCTTAAGGTTAATCTATATGGCAATATTGAACGAAAACTTGAAGCTAACATAACGGCGACCGAAGAATTTAACGACAGATTAGGCACTGCACTGCTTGTTCACGGCAGCTTGCTCAATTTCAAGCATGACGAAAACAAGGACGGATTTCTGGACCAACCGCTAAATACTCAGCTAAACATTGCAAATCGATGGGAAATCCATACCGATAATATCGAATCGCGCTTGCTCATCAACGGCATCTACGACGACCGAAAAGGCGGTCAGCTCAACTACTTCCCCTCCAAGGACAATTCGCTTTACGGCTTGGAAATTAAGACTAAAAGGGTGAACGCATTTTGGAAAACCGGCGCCGTAATCCCCGGCGAAACTTACAGAAGCCTTGCAATTATCGTCAGCGGCACATACCACAACCACGAATCATTTTATGGTAAAACAAATTACGATGGTATTCAAAAAACTGGTTACGTTAACTTGATTTACGTTACTGATTTATTTAACGAGTTCAACCGGCTGAACATCGGCGCAACTTACCTTTATGATGATTACAACGAGCAATTCGCCGGCTCGCCCTACCTTCGCAGCGAAAGCATCCCCGGTGCATACGCCGAATACACATTTTCTCAAATCGAAGAACTGAAAATAATCGCCGGCGCTCGCATTGATTTCAACAATCTCTATGGAACATATTTTACGCCACGTTTCCATCTGCGATACGAACCTTTCCACGGGCTAACATTTCGCGCATCGGCAGGCAAAGGCTATCGCACAGCTAATGTTTTTGCGGAAAACGCCGGTTATCTTGCGTCGTCGCGTCAATACGTCATCGAAGAATCCTTGCAACCGGAAGAAGCATGGAATTACGGAATCAATGCCACCGCGGAATTCGAGTTTGGCGACCGATATTTGATAGTTAATGCAGAATTTTATCGAACTGATTTCGTTAATCAAGTCGTTGCTGATATTGACCGTAGTCCACAATATGTCTATTTTCACAATCTTCATGGCGAATCTTATTCGAACAGTTTTCAAATTGACGCAACTACAGAGCTGTTCAATAATTTCGATATTACTGCGGCATACCGGCTGAATGATGTGAAAACCACCATTAATGGTAAATTAAGAGAAAAACCGCTTACGAGCCGCCACAAAGCGTTCCTAAATATGGCATATGCTACCGATTTCGATGAATGGCTCTTCGATTTCACTTGGGAGTTTAATGGCGGAGGACGTTTGCCCGAAACTTCGTCAAATCCTGCGGAATACAGACTGGCTAATGATTTTCCGGCATATTCCATATTATACGCTCAAATTACAAAGAAATTCGATGGTTTCGAATTATATTCTGGAGTCGAAAACATACTTGATTACAAGCAGGAAAATCCGATAATGGCTGCCGACAAGCCTTTCTCTCAATATTTCGACGCATCGATGGTTTGGGCGCCTATTATGGGAAGAAATATTTATCTGGGGCTTAGGTGGAATTTATAGATGGCGTTTATTTACATAAGCCTTCCGAAGTCTATATTTCGGAAGGCTTTTTTTAAAATCAATATCGCACATTGATGGCATGAATACTTAAGTCGTTGTGGTTTTATAGGTTATTGAATTTATAAACTTACATGTTGTGTATCTTATGAATGGTGTAAAATCATTATTTATTTAGAATGCAACATTATTTCGTAAACTCCAACTCGTCTATTATTTTGTTATCAATATCATATACGGTAAGTTTTAGTTTGCCGGGTTGATAGTCGAAAATACCGAAGTGGTGAATTTTAACTGACTTCACAACGAAAGGCTCATCCGAAGGTTCATAAAGTTCAGCGCCGCCACCGGCAAAAACGAAGTAATGCACTCCATCGACAATGCTGTGTTGATAAAAGTGAATATGAGCCGAAAACGTCATATCTACTCCCAAAGGCTTAAACAGCTTATCGCTCATATTAATCATAGGTTTGAAAGGACCGTGATAATGTCCACCGACATAGCCGGGACGATGAAATACAGCAATTTTCCAAGGCAGCTTTGTTGCTTTCAAGTCGGCTTCGGCAAATTTCCACTGCTTCGAGCCTTCGGAGCAATCTTCTTCGGTATTTAGGACAAGGAAGTGTATGTCGCCGTAATCGAAGGAGTAATAGAGCTGGTTGCCCGAAGGCGATTCAGGCGCTTGAAGCAGTGCGAGAATCGCCTTGCCGGATTCGTGGTTGCCCACAGCGTTATAAAACGGTGTTGATGCAATTAAAGCTTGGCAGCTATCGGTGAAAAACTGGTTTTTGAACGATTCATATTCGTTGGTGAAACTAATATCGCCGGTAACAATCCACATATTAGGATTGTATTGTCGGATTAGGCTCTGTATCTTATCATGTGTTTTCGGATGCGATCGGTTGTCGCCACAGACGACAAAACGAAAATTTTCGCCCGGGCGCGGAGCCGTGCGAAAAACTCCACCTTCGGCTTTTTCTCTGCCTGTGTATGCGCTATAGATGTAATCGGTTGATGGTTTCAAGCTGTCGAGTTTTATTCTGTGGACCCGAACGCCGTGCCTATACTTTATCGTTTCGTAATATTCTGTCGTTGCAGTTCGTTCGGAATCAGTCCCTACCTCTTTGAACTTGATATAAACAGTATCTTTGGAATTGGTCTGCGCCAGAACGTAAACGCTTGTTTGGCGTATGTCCTGAAGATACGGCCTTGTGATGAACAAAGCATCTTTAGCATCAATAGTGCATATTGATATTAATAAAAATACGATTAAGAGGAATAAGGAATTTCTGAGTTTCATTATTTTGAAAATTATGTGAATCATTTCTAAAATCGACGAAAAACAGTAGTATATATTTTCTTCGGCTTACTGTATGAATGCCATGATTAAAGTCATATTTCTAACACAATAACATTTTCATTGATGTTATACAGTTAAGAGGAGACCGCCTAATTAAACTTAATTGGTTTTGGATGTTCACCGGAATAATCATAGAATCCCTTGCCTGTTTTCCGTCCATAGAATCCGCCGTTGACGAGCTTTTTCAGTAAAGGCGCCGGACGATAGCGCGGGTCGCCTAAATCCTTGAATAGCACATCCATAATTGCGAGAGTTGTGTCGAGTCCGATTAAATCAGCAAGAGCCAGAGGTCCCATCGGATGAGCAAAACCTAATTTTGCGACTTCGTCGATGGCATCAGGCGTTCCAACGCTTTCCATTAGCGCGAAGATGGCTTCGTTAATGAAAGGCATTAGTATTCTATTAGCGATAAAACCCGGATAATCATTCGATGGCACAGGAGTTTTACCTAGTTTTTTGGAAAGTTCAATCACAATATTATATGTCTCGTCAGAGGTTTGAAGCCCCCTGATAATTTCGATCAGCTTCATCATTGGAACGGGATTCATAAAGTGCATGCCGATAATGCAGGCTGGACGCGACGTTTTGGCGGCTAGTTCAGTAATTGAAATGGTGGATGTATTTGAGGCGATAATTACGCCTTCGTGTGCAAATTTGTCCAACTCTTCAAATATTTTGAACTTCAAATCCTTGTTTTCAGATACCGCCTCGACTATGAAATCGGCATTGGCAGCGTCGCTGATTTGCGTGGTTATCTTGATTCTCTGAACGACTGCTTTTGCGTCGTCTTCGCTTAGAGAGCCTTTTTTTACTTGGCGAGCGAGGTTTTTTTCAATTGTCGATACACCTTTTTTAAGGGCTTCTTCGAAAGCGTCGCAAAGTATGACGTCATATCCGTTTTGAGCAAAAACATGAGCTATGCCGTTACCCATTGTGCCGGCTCCGAGAACAAATGTAGTTTTGATTTCCATAATTAACCTCAAATTTTTTTGGTAATTGTCGATAATACAAGCAATGAAGAAAATGTGAGAAATACAAATGATTATTTCATTCTGTATCCAAAAAAATGTAATTCTATAGTATTTAAGTTGTTGTTAGAATTGAAAATATTTGGTTCATTCTTGATATTTTCTTA
>CAYLSY010000190.1:0-5516 GCA_964386275.1 uncultured Hyphomicrobiales bacterium | reverse complement strand
TTACGTAATTTTAACTTACGTAATAAGGTTAAAACTTGCTGCAGAATTAAGATAATATAAATGGAATTATAAAATGGTTACTATCGAACAAAAGAAACAAATCGTAGCCGAGCTTGTTGAAAAGTTCAATGCAACGGATTCATTTTATTTGGTTGATTTTACGGGTATGACCGTCGCTCAATCAATTGCGTTCCGCCGCGAACTGAAAAAACAAGGCATTGCATTCAAAGTGGCTAAAAACACTTTGATTGCTCGCGCCTTGACCGATACAGGCAAGATGAACATTTCTGAAAACGTGCTTAAAGGCCAAACAGCTATCATTTTCCCCGGCGAAGACTCAGTCGCTCCGGCAAAAATGATAAAACAGCAGTTTGATAAAATTCAAAAGCCTGTATTTAAAGGCGCTGTTTTAGAAGGCGTGTTCTATGACGGCTCTCAACTTAATCTTTTGGCAAGTCTCCCCGGCAAGAAAGAACTCATTGCCTCGATTCTCGGCAGCTTGAACTCGCCGGTTTCGGGTATTGTGGGCGCTATCAATGCCGTTATTCGCGACCTCGCCAGCGTTATCGAAGAAGTTGCAAAACAAAAAGCAGCCTAAGGTAAATTAGGAATTAGGAATTAGGGGAATATAGGAATTAGGAATTAGGAATTGATGATGATTATTAATATTTCCTTGAAATAGTTTAAAACTTATTCCTGAAAAACCTTAATAACCTTTAATAGAGTCATTCCGGGATTGACCCGGAATCTATCTTGCGAATTAGTACAAATTTTCAAAGATGGATGCTGAAACAAGTTCAACATGACAATTCATTTTCGCACAGCTAATAGTTTTGCATGTTCCTTAAATTAAAATAGAAAAAATATTATTTTAAATTAAAATATTTGGAGTAAATAAAATGTCAGCAATCGTTGAAGAATTACTTGAGAAGATTTCCGGCTTAACATTAGTCGAAGCAGCCGATTTGAAAAAAGCATTAGAAGAAAAATTCGGCGTTACCGCAGCAGCGCCAGTTATGATGGCAGGCGCCGCACCCGCAGCCGAAGCCGCAAAAGAAGAAGAAAAGACCGATTTTGACGTCGAATTGACCGCAACCGGCGACAAAAAACTCAACGTCATTAAGGTCATCCGCGAAATTACCGGACTCGGACTGAAAGAAGCCAAAGACTTGGTCGAAGGCGCACCGAAAATGGTAAAAGAAGGATGCCAAAAGGCAGAAGCCGAAGAAATTAAAAAGAAACTCGAAGAACAAGGCGCAAAAGTAACCTTGAAGTAATATTCACTAGTTCGAATTTGCTTCGTCTTCAGTTATCTTTCTAAAAATGAATGAATTAAATTAGGCTGCTTTTAAAAGCAGGATTATTTACCACATTAATACTCCATCAACAAAATATGGGAGTAACCAAATTGGTAAAACTCAAAACTTGATATTAGGATTTTTTAGTTTTTGTCCTAAAAGGCATTTACTAAGAAATCCTATTATTTTTTTCAAAATATTTCTTATGCGGAGGTAATCTGTGGAACTCAATAATTCCAAAGAGATACAATATTTCAAAGATGAAACAGGGCTTGTTAGACTTTGTGAGCGTATAAATTTTGCCACATTGACAGACCGATTGGGTTACCCCGACCTATTGAATATACAATTGCTGGCATACGACGATTTCCTTCAGGAAAATTGTCATCCCTCGTTAAGAAAAAATATAGGACTCCAAGCTGCATTCATCAATAATTTCCCGATAGAAGACGCCTCGTCGATATACCAGCTGGAATTCATTGAATATTATATCGAAAAACCAAAATACAACGAAGAAGAATGCCGCGAACGCGAACTAACCTTCGCAAAACCGCTCAAGGCAAAACTACGGCTTTCGAGCAAGGCGGATAAAAATTCCGAAGATTATATCGAATCGGTCGAGCAGGAAGTTTATCTTGGCAATATTCCTGCAATGACCCCGCGCGGCACTTTTATCATCAACGGCGCCGAACGCGTCATTGTTTCACAGCTCCACCGCTCTCCGGGTGTTTTCTTCGACGATACGCTTCATCCGAACGGAACGCGCATCTATACTGCGAGAATCATACCGTTCCGAGGCTCTTGGGTTGAATTCATTACCGATATTCACGAGGTAATGTATGCTTATATCGACCGCAAAAAGAAATTTCCGGTAACGACATTGCTGCGTGCATTGGGCTTTTCGAGCGATGAAGATATTCTGGCGCTTTTCGACCTTTCGTTCGAAGTCGCTCAAAAGGATATAAACGAAGAACTACTCGGGCGTCGCATCGCTTCAGATGTTGTCGACCTTGCAACAGGCGAAATTCTTGCCTCACGTGATATGGTTTTGAACGAGGAATTACTCGAAAAAATAAACGCCACAGAAGTCCTTCCGATTCGCCTCTTTAAATACGACGACCCGACGGAAGAACCGCTGATTGCTAAAACCTTATCAAAAGATACAACCCGCAACCGCGAAGATGCTCTCGAATCCATCTATCGCCAGTTGCGTTCAAGCGATGCGCCCGACCTTGAAACAGCCGAAGCGTTGCTCGAAAAATTATTCTTTAATCCGAAACGCTACGACCTTGGTTCTGTCGGTCGTTTCCGAATTAACCAGAAACTCGGTTTGACGATTGATAGCGAAACAACAACTTTGACGATTGAAGACATCGTTGCCATTATTAAGCACTTAATCAAACTGCATGAATCCAAACAAACAGGCGACGACATCGACCATCTTGGCAACCGCCGCGTTCGCACAGTCGGCGAACAGCTTTCGGCGCAATTTAACGTCGGATTGGCGCGTATGGCACGCACGATTCGCGAACGTTTGAGCATCCACGATAACGAAAACGTAACCCCGTCCGACTTGGTCAATGCCCGAACAATCAGCTCGGTCATCAACCAGTTCTTCGGCACAAACCAGCTGTCGCAATTCATGGACCAAACGAATCCATTGGCTGAATTGACACATAAACGCCGTACATCAGCTCTCGGACCCGGTGGTTTGACCCGTGAGCGTGCCGGTTTCGAAGTTCGCGACGTTCACTATACCCATTACGGACGCCTTTGTCCGATTGAAACTCCGGAAGGTCCGAATATCGGTTTGATTTCTTCTTTGGCTATTCATGCCAAAATCAATCCACTTGGTTTTATCGAGACACCTTACAGAAAAGTTAAAAACGGTGTCTTAACAAACGAAGTCGATTATTTAACTGCCGAAAAAGAGGATGGTTTGATTATTGCTCCTGCATCGACGATTTTAGACGAAAACAAGGCAATTGTCGGCGACAGAATTAAAGCCAGAAAGTCAGGCGACTACGTTATTGTTGAACCTAACGAAGTCCAATATATGGATATTTCGACTGACCAGATTACTTCTGCCGCTTCTTCACTCATTCCGTTCCTCGAACACGACGACGCTAACCGTGCATTGATGGGTTCGAACATGCAGCGTCAAGCTGTGCCACTTCTTCGTCCCACTGCGCCGATAGTTGGAACAGGTATGGAAGCAAAAGTTGCTGTCGATTCCCGAACTTTAATCCTTGCCGAAGGCGATGGGGTCGTTGAATATGTTTGTTCTGAATATATAAGGGTCCGCTATGACGATGTGCGTAACGAAATTGAAAAGTTTACTACTTTCGGTCATCGCGGGGTAGTAACATATAAATTGCTTAAGTTCTTTAGAACAAACCAAGATACATGTATTAACCAAAAGCCGATTGTCAGAGTCGGTCAACGCGTTACCAAGGGTATGCCGATTGCCGATGGAGCCGGCACCCGCGACGGCGAATTGGCTCTTGGACAAAATATACTCGTTGCGTTCATGCCTTGGCGAGGCTATAATTTCGAAGATGCTATCATTATTTCTGAGCGCATGATTGCCGAAGACACTTTCACTTCGATACATATCGAAGAATTCTCGTTGCAGGTTCGAGATACCAAGCGCGGAGAAGAGGAATTCACTCGCGAAATACCTAATGTTAGCGAAGAAGCTACAAAGGACTTGGATGAAAACGGTATTGTTGCAGTCGGCTCGAAAATTTCTGAAGGCGACATCCTTATCGGCAAGATTACTCCCAAAGGCGAAACCGACCCGACTCCGGAAGAAAAGCTGCTACGTGCGATTTTCGGCGACAAAGCCGGCGACGTAAAAGATGTATCGTTAAAAGCGACTCCGGGGCTCAAAGGTGTTGTTATTAATACTAAACTATTTTCGCGTCGTCTGCTTTCGAGCGATAAGGATACACGCAACGAAGAGAAAAAACGCCAGGAAGCAGTCGCCCGTCAAGAACGCGAAACCATTTCAGCTATTGACAACGAATGTATCCGCCGTCTGGGCGATATTCTTAACGGTGAGACAATTTTGGGTATTCGCCTTACCAACGGCGTTTCGGTTTTCCGAAGCGGTTCGAAAATTAAAGCTGATGATTTAAAGAATAAGTTCAAAGATGGTTCGCTCAAACCTGAACTAATCGATGTTGAGCATCACATATCCGCTGATGAGCAAAAACAGGCATTGATTGAAGAAATGCTTCGTAACTATCTATTTAAAAGAAACGATATCTTGGCTAATTTTAAGGCTGAAAAGAATAAAATTGCTTCAGGCGACGAACTACAGCCCGGCATTTTGCAAATGGCAAAGGTTTATATCGCTAAGAAGCGTAAACTGCAAGTCGGCGATAAAATGGCTGGCCGCCACGGAAACAAAGGCATCGTTTCGAAAATCGTGCCTGCCGAAGACATGCCATTCTTACCGGACGGAACGCCTGTTGACATAGTCTTGAACCCGCTCGGTGTGCCATCACGTATGAATTTGGGGCAGCTTTATGAAACTGCATTGGGCTGGGCAGGTCAAAAGCTCGGCTTGAAGTTTGCTACGCCGATTTTCGACGGCGCAAGCTGGGAGCAAGTCGGCGATTATCTAGAAAAAGCCGGATTGCCGCGTGATGGAAAGACCGTGCTTTATGATGGTAGAACCGGCGAGCAATTCGAAGAGAAAATCACTGTCGGCGTAATCTACATGCTTAAACTATCGCACTTGGTCGAAGATAAAATCCACGCCCGTTCGATTGGCCCATACTCGCTTATTACGCAGCAGCCCTTGGGCGGCAAGGCGCAATTTGGCGGCCAAAGACTCGGCGAGATGGAAGTTTGGGCGCTCGAAGCCTATGGCGCCGCTCACACTCTGCAAGAGATGTTAACGATGAAGAGCGATGATGTGCAAGGTCGCGCCAAAATGTACGAGGCAATCGTCAAGGGCGAAAACCTGCCGAATCCGAATATACCGGAATCGTTCAACGTATTGATACGCGAGCTCCAGGGGCTTTGTCTTGATTTAAAGATTGAATAATTTAAGAGCAAAGTTGAACTTTGCTGAAAAGCGCATTCCCATGTGCAACTTGTAGGTGAGGATTTAAAAGGTAAAATGTTTATAGTAAAATCCCCCAACCCCCTTTTCCAAAGGGGGAAAAGAGATAGTGAAAAATTAAATATTTGACATAGGAATCCAAA
>CAYLSY010000189.1:0-5518 GCA_964386275.1 uncultured Hyphomicrobiales bacterium | reverse complement strand
ACACTCATTTTGAAAGTTCGATGCTGAAACAAGTTCAGCATGACAATTCATAAAATGTTATTTTTTCAGAGCATTCTTTTAATATTTCATACAAAAATATTAAAAAGAGCCGTTACTTTCAAATATACTATGAATTTTATAACCGATTATGTTTAAGGCTTTTCGCAATTTCAAATAAAAAAATTGCAGTTGCCGAAGTAACATTTAGCGAGTTAACCTTGCCGGTAATCGGAATTTCAATTATTTTATCGCAAATATTTAGTATTTCTGCCGATATACCTTTACCTTCGCTGCCGAAAATTATTGCACTGTTCAATGGAAAATCGACTTTATTCAAGCTTTCGGCTGAAACGCCTGTTTCAGCAGAAAATACCGAATAGCCCTTGCTTTTCAAGCGAGATATAACATCAACAAGGCTGTTGCAATTATGCAATTTCATCGAAAAAACAGCGCCCATCGACACTCTCACGGCACGCCGCAAATACGGATTAGCCGTCGGCAAATCGAAAACAAGAGATTCAATGCCGAATGCGGCGCAATTACGGACGATTGAGCCGACATTTTCGGCGTCAACAATGCCGTTAAGCAACACCAGCGGCGGCTTTAACTCATCTAGCGAAGTGAATTGCGGTTGAAGGGCAATAGCCATTATTCCAGTATGGAGGCGGAATCCGGTGATTTGCTCCATGACCGATTTATCTGCAGTCAGCTTCTGCTCATCGTTTAAAGCATTAATTGATGGATAGTCACGAAAAAAATCGTAATATTTTCCTTCGGCAAAAACCGATTCAATCGTCAAACCACACTCCAGCAGCCGCTTGACAACCTTAAAACCTTCGGCGACAAAGACTTTATCGCGCTTATGGTCATCAGGTGTATAACGCAAGCTGCGGTAGCGCGCAATTCTCGGGTCGTTTATATCGGTTACCTCAATCAAAGCATGTTTCCGACCATTTCAGCAACATATTTTCCGATTGCAGGCGAAGCCGTCAGCCCCGGCGAGCCGATTCCGACCAAGTTTATTAATCCGGGCAATCCCTTGTCCGATTCTTCACGAATAACGTAATCTTTCATTGTCTCGCCCGGGGAATGCAGTTCTGGATGAACTCCGACCGTGTCCTCGTGCAGGTTTTCGCGTTCGAGGAAGGGTAAATAGCCTTTGGCAGCTTCAAAAAACATATCGGCAAATGAATAATCGAACTTGTAATCAATGGCGTCAACCCAAAAGAAATGCGGTCCGAGTCTCATTCCGCCAGCCAAGTCCGGAGTAGTGTGTATGCCGACGCTGGCAATATCCGGTGGGAAAGGATAAATCAAGCGTTTCGGGAATTGCCGCAAATCGCCGCTCACCCTGTAATAAATCCCTTTTCGATACTTGATTCTGTAATCGAATTTATCGATGTCTATGCCGAGCATGGCAGCTACTTTGTCGGCATGCAAACCCGCGGAATTAATGACAATCGATGAGGCGAGCGAACTTTCCGAGCCATCGAGATGCTGCGCGGTAACAATAAAGCCGCTATTGCCGTTCTTTTCGAGCGAAACGACCTTCGAGTTATAGACAACATTTGCGCCGCGGTCAATGGCATCTGCCTCGAAAAAGCGCATCAGCGAATGCGAGTCCACAATGCCTGAGCTGGGACAAAGCAGACCGGATATTGCGAAAATATTCGGCTCAATATGCTTGACTTCATCTTTCGAAAGCATTCGCACATCGCGTGCGCGATTGTTTTTTGCCCGTTCGAAAAGCGAGGGCAGTTGCTCGTCTTCGCTTTCGTTTACGCAAATTATCAGTTTACTGGTATTAGCATGTGGAATTCTGTGCTTATGGCACAGTTCGTACATCATATCGTTGCCTTCGACGCATAGCCTTCCTTTGATGAAATTCTGAGTATAATAAATTCCTGCGTGAATTACTTCGCTGTTGCGGCTGGAGGTTTCCTCGCCGAAATGTGAATGCTGCTCGAGCAAAACGACGGTGCGCTTGCCGTTTGCAACTGAACGGGCTATCGACAAACCGACAACTCCCGCGCCGATGATGATTACGTCCGCTTTTTCCATTATTTTTGCATATTAGTATTGATTAAAAGTGAAATTATGTCATTGAATTTACAAATTTTGTAATTTAACAAAAAAATCGAATAATCGGAAGGTGGCGATTGCCACTTTTTTTAAAGTGGAAACAGCGTGAATTAAAAGAAAACTGTGCATAATTAAAATATTTCATTGTGATTATAATTTTTGATATATAATTTTTGATATATAATTAGAGTTACGGAATTTTTGATTAACAAGAACAACTTATGTTTTTACCGACAACCCGTGAGGAATTACAAAAGCTCGGCTGGCAACAGCTCGATGTGATAATGGTATCCGGCGATACATATGTCGATACATATTACGACGGCTCGGCTTTTATCGGCAAACTGCTGCTCGCCGCCGGTTACAAGGTAGGAATCATTGCTCAGCCTTCGCTTGATATGTCGGATGACATTATGCGGCTCGGCGAGCCTTCGCTATTTTGGGGAGTAAGCTCGGGTTGTGTCGATTCGATGGTTGCCAACTATACTGCTTTGCTGAAAAAGAAAAGGAGTGATGATTTAACTCCCGGTGGCGTGAACAATCGCCGACCAGATAGAGCAGTGATTGCTTATACAAACCTAATAAGGAAGTATTTCAAGCGGACTGTGCCGATTGTTCTTGGCGGTATCGAGGCGTCGTTGCGTCGAATGGCGCATTACGACTATTGGAGCGATTCGATTAGACGTTCGGCGCTGCTTGATTCCAAGGCGGATGTCCTGCTTTACGGCATGGCTGAAAAAGCTGTGCTGGAGCTTGCCAAAGCCTTGAAAACAGGTAATCCTTGGCGGCAAATCGGCGGGTTATGCTATTTGAGCAACAATTCTGATGAGGACTACGTCGAATTGCCCTCCTACGAAGAGGTTAAGGCAGATAAGTTGAAGTTTGTCGAAATGTTTCATACATTTTATAAAAACTCGGCCGTCGGTTCGAAAGGCTTGCAGCAGCGGCATGGCTCGAGGTATGTCGTGCAGAATCCGCCGCAGTCGCTGCCAACACAAGATGAGCTTGATTCATACTATGAACTCGAGTTTGAACGCGACGTCCATCCATTTTACAAAAAGCAAGGCAAAGTAAAAGCATTAGATACGGTGCAGTTTTCGGTAAACTCGCATCGCGGCTGCTTCGGAGAATGCAATTTCTGCGCAATAACAGTACATCAGGGGCGGCAGGTGCAGAGCCGCAGCGAACAATCGATTGAGCGGGAAGTTCGTAAACTGATTAAACACAAATCATTCAAGGGCAATATTTCGGATATAGGCGGGCCATCAGCGAACATGTACGGCACCGAATGCCGAGTCGGCAAGGACGGCTCATGGCTGAATTGCGACACGAAACGTTGCGCCTGTCCGACGAATTGCAAGTATTTGGCGTTCGACCATTCGAAGCAGCTGCGGCTGCTCAAAAGAATTGCTTCAATCGAAGGCATTAAGAAGGTGTTTATGGCGTCCGGGCTTAGGTACGACCTTGTGTTGCGAGACAAGCGCTACGGTATGGAATTCCTCGAAGAAGTCGTTGCCGAGCATACCTCGGGCCAGCTCAAGATTGCCCCTGAGCATACCGAAAACAAAGTTCTCGAGGCAATGGGAAAACCAACGAATGAGCCGCCGGAGCTGTTTTCCGAAAAATTTTATGAGTTAACTAAGAAACATGGCAAAAAACAATACCTGACATATTATCTAATGGCGGCGCATCCCGGCTGCGAATATGCCGATATGCTAAAGCTGAAGCGTTATTTCAGCTCGAAGCAAAAGGCAAAGCCCGAGCAGGTGCAGATTTTTACGCCGACCCCTTCGACTTATTCGACATTGGCTTATTATACCGGTTTAGACCCGTTCACGTTGAAGCCGATTTTTGTTGAAAAATCGCTTAAGGGAAAAAGAATGCAAAAGGAAGTGATGATGGAAAAAAAAACTTAGGATTTCGGACAAACCGGTAATAAGTATGTCCTTTTATTTTTTTATTCAGGAAATGATAATTACCATATATTTTAATATTTTATCAAATACCTGTCCGGAAATTTAATATCTTTCATCAAATACTTCCGCTCGAGCGGACGAAACGGCAACAGGCAAAGCAATCCGAGAACAGAACCGACTAATGCGCCTGCTATAACATCAAATGGATAATGAACGCCAACATACACCCTCGAAAACGCAACAGTCGCTGCAATTGCGAATAATAGCCATGTGAACTTTCTATAATAATGCGATAAAACAACTGCCGCTGCAAATGTGTTTGTAGCGTGAGATGAAGGGAAAGATTTTCCTCCCCCGCAGCCAACCAGTTGAAATACTCCTTCGAGCGCCCTGCATGGACGTTCGCGTTCGAATAATTCCTTAAGCAAGCGGCTGTTAAGCGGGTCGCTGATGATAATTGTCAAAAATATTGCCGCAATTGCGATTCGTCCCCGAGCGCCGCCTTTCCAAAGTAGTTGAACAATAAAGAAAAGATAAAGTAGCAGCCAATTTTCCCCGTTGGTTACTATGGGCATAATTTTATCGAACAATGGATTCGACAATCCGTGATTGACGGCATAAAACAGCCATGTGTCTATATTTTGCAAAAATTCAGGCATAGTAGAGTTAATTAAGGATTATACACTGACACTTCAGAATACTCGGTTTGAGATTTCGATTTATTAAGTAAATACATATTAAAGAATATTAAGAAAATAGATACCAGCAAGTATCTAAAATATAAGAGCATCTGTAAAAAGAAAGGCAGTATTTCATTTATTTGAAAACTTACACTCATCGATAGTCTAGGTATAAACAACAAAAAGACGAGGAATGCTACCACACCCTTTAAAAAATTACTTTTATCTTTGACCAGATAAATAGATAAAATCACTTGCGGCATTGTCATTACGTAAGCCCCATCCCATGCGGTTATCGATACAATGATGCTTAATGATATTAAAGATGCAAAACAATAAATTGCAGCTAGAGCATTTTTCCGGTTTTTAAAGTAATAAAAATAAATAATACATACAAAAACCAAGGAAAATATAATATTGACAAGCTTTAAGCCGCTCGGAAAAACCATTTTATCCCATGCGGCTAGGTAATATGAAGGCATATCCCAATGAGCTATAAAATTCAATAACGAATTGTTTGCCGGGTGAATAGTCAAAGGTACACTTGAATATAACGGTAAATACTCGGCGAAATAATAATAATGCCAGTAAGGAGATACCCAAAATATCATTACCAGCGGCAGAATAATAAGACTTGCTACAAAGAACAATACTCTTTTTGATACTGGTTTCTTTAATAATACCAGCGGGATAATCATTATTGGATAGAGCTTTAAATAGAAAGCGTAAGCAGCTGTCAACGTCGAGCTAAAAATCTTTTTAGAGTATGCAAGGTAGAAAGTTAATACACCAAAAAACAATACCAATATATTTACATTTTCAACCCTTATATCACAGAAA